>CASEKF010000008.1 GCA_949288455.1 uncultured bacterium | reverse complement strand
ATGGAAAACTCAGGATTTACGGCAAGAACTTTCAGCAAAATCCTTAGAACCGCCAGAACTATAGCCGATTTAGAAGAGAAAGAAATCGTTGAAGAACATCATATAGCGGAAGCGGCACAATATAGAAATATAGACAGAACTAAATTAAAACTATTATAAGGATAAATCTAGGCAAACGATACGCGGTTCCTAAATATTCAAGTTTTTATTGGAACATATGCCGATCGTACGAAAATCTTTATTTTTTAAGTTATTTTAATACCGGTCCGGCGTATCGCTTGTACCGGTATCTCTCTTATAATACGATATATATTGCGATTCTGAAACAGGAAAAGCTCAATGCGCCTACGGATTAAAGGATGAAAAAAGCTTAAGGCCGTTCTCAAGAGAGTTCTCTCTAAAGGTATTAAGTCGGCGTTCAAAGGCTAAAGTTATGAAGGAAGATCGCATCTTTTCATAGAAAAAATGTACATAAAAATCAGGCTTATTACGCTTATAAACGGGAAAAACAGAATGGTAGAAATTCTTCTAAACGTACTTATAATCTTACCTGTTATTTTAATATCTCTCACAGTTCACGAATTGGCGCATGGTTACGCCGCATGGACTTTCGGAGATCCTACGGCGAAATATGAAGGACGCCTAACTTTGAATCCGCTTGCGCATCTCGATCCTATAGGGACCTTGCTGCTACTGATCACTACGGTTGCCGGATATGGCGCTATGGGTTGGGCTAAGCCGGTTCCGGTCGTTAAAGAAAGACTTGACAATCCCAGAGTCAGCCTCCCTTTGACGGCTCTGGCCGGTCCGATATCAAACTTTATTATTGCGATTACGGCGGCAGTTTTAATACACTTATCGGGTCCGGGCATACTAAGCGGAATACTGCGAGTATTCGTATATGTCAACGTTGGTCTGGGACTTTTCAACTGCCTGCCGATTCCTCCTCTAGACGGCTTTAAAATTTTATTAGGAATTCTTCCTGACAGAACGGCAGACGATTTAGAATATAAAGCGGCAAATCCGAATTATATATATATAGGAATAGCGGCGGCTATCTTGTTAGGAGGGTACGTTATCAAATATCCGTTCATATTCCTGACTAATATTCTTTTGCCTTAGCTATAAAAAAGCTGTTAAACTTCGTAAAAGCGACGTTTTTAAAAAAGCTGTTTTTTCTGTGCGGCGATCGCAAATTTATAAAATTGCATTTATTTTTTTATCGTCCGAGCGCGAATTAACAATTATACTACTTACAAGGAGCTAAAAAGTGAAAAAAATTGCGCTTTTAGTTATTCTAGCGGCGGCTTTGACATTTACCGCTCAAGGATGCAAACAAAGAGATGAATCAAATTTATTTTATCCTATGTCTCCTGGCTCCAAATGGACATATAAAACGACCATAACGGAACGGGATTTTTCCCAAAATTCGACGTTAGGCGACGCTCAAACGCCTGACGAAGTTAAATTAAGCGAAGAAAAAAGTTCCAAAGAGCTGACAACAGACGTTTCCGCAGACGGTTTCGAAATATTAAAAGGAGTTAAGAGCAGCGTAATGTCATACGGAGTAAACTCATATTCGGACCGCTTCAGAAAAGAATATTATATCTGTGAAAAAGGCGACGTGAAGCTTGTTCAAACCGCACTGCAGGATAAATATACGGCGGTAGTTCCTCCTATGATGATTCTTCCTGGCGAAGATAATGCAGTAAAAGATTGGACTTGGAGCGGAGAAACCGGCTTTGGCAAAGCGAACGCATACTTTAAGATAACTAAAAGCGACATAATAAACGCGGGAACTAATTACGAACATAAAGTTTCGACGCGAGTAGACTCAATAATAATATTAATAGACGGAAGCCTCTCTATTCAAGAATCAAAATGGTACGCTATGGGAATAGGGCTTATAAAAAGCTCGACGAAGATCATAGAGACGGACAAACGAGAGATAAACATAAACTCAGAGATTGCGGAATATCAAATGTCGGAGAGTCAACGGTAATGAAATTTTATATAGTCAGTTTAGGGTGCGCTAAAAATTTAGTGGATTCGGAAACGATTATCGACGATTTATTAAAAAGCGGGCACTCGTTGACAAACTCGGAAAATCAAGCCGACGCCGTCCTTATTATGACATGCGCTTTCATAGAATCGGCAAAAAAAGAGACCCGAGAAGTAATAAAAGAATTTATAAGAAAGAAGAAGAGATTTGGATTCAAAATTTTTGCCGGCGGATGTTATCCAAAAAGATATTTTCAGAGCGTCTCGCAGGAATTTCCGGAAGTAGACGGCTGGTTTGGAATCGGAGACTTATCGAAACTCGTGAATTTTTTAGAAAAAGCTGAAAGAGGAGAAAGTTTAAATCTCTCTTATACTCCCAAAACCTGCGGCGAATATTCAGGCAGATTTCTCACGACTCCGAAACACTGGGCTTGGCTAAAGATATCTGACGGCTGCAGTCATAAATGCGCTTACTGCGCGATACCTTCGATAAGAGGCAATTACAGGAGCCGAACTCTTGAAGATATCGGCGCAGAGGCGGAAGATCTCGCTTCCAAAGGCGTAAAAGAACTCCAAATCATAGCTCAAGACGTAGGCATGTACGGAGTAGATCTTTACAAAAAGCAAACGCTCGTAGATCTTTTAAAAATTCTGGAAAAAATAGAAGGAATAAAATGGATAAGGCTTTTATATATAAATCCGTTTTCCATGCCCGGAAATCTGCCTGACTTTATGGCAAATTCAGAAAAGACGCTTCATTATTTAGATCTCCCTATGCAGCATTCTTCTCCAAGCGTTCTAAAAAGAATGAGGCGCGCAGGGAGCGGACAAGAATATTTGGAACTTATCCGAAAACTCAGGGACAAAATGCCGTCTATATCCATACGCTCGTCGTTTATAGTCGGATTTCCCGGAGAAACAGACGAAGAATATTTAGAATTAAAAAAGTTCATACAAACGGCAAAAATCAACAGAGCGGGATTCTTCTCCTATTCTGACGAAGAAGGCACCGAAGCTTTCGCTCTGGGAGAAAAAACTACGGCGGGAGTAAAATCCAGACGGCTAGACGACATCATACGTACGCAGGCAAAAATTTCTTCCTCTATAACCAAGGAGCGCAAAGGTTCAAAAACTCAAGCGATAATAGACTCCAAATACGATAAAAGGACTATGAAGGAATTTGCCCTTCAGTTTTCAGATAAAAAATTGACTGACGGGAATTTATGGATCGCAAGGACAAAGTGGGACGCTCCCGAAGCTGACGCTCTAATGCTTTTAGACGGCGGATCCGCTAAGATAGCCGAAGGAGACATAGTAGAGACCGAAATAACGCATACGTCGACGTATGACGTAGCCGGGCGTTATTTATCTCATAAATAATTTACGCTATCTACTTTAAACCCTAAATAACGTCGAGTTTTAACTTAAGTTAGTCTTCAAAAATTTATTTTGTTTGCTTTAGCCTTCCTAACGAAACGGCTAAGCTTTCATTTTTTTAATACAGGGGAGTTTTTTATGGACGTAACAATAGATAAAATAGGCGAATACGAAGGTCAATCGGTCAGAATAAAAGGTTGGCTGTACAACAAGCGTTCCAGCGGAAAAATATTTTTTCTTCAGATACGGGACGGTTCCGGAATAATTCAAGCGGTAGGCGTTAAATCACAATTATCTCCGGAATGTTTCGAAAAAATGCAAAAAGTCGTTCAAGAAAGTTCCGTAATAGTTTCGGGACGCGTAAAAAAGGACGAAAGAAGCCCAGGAGGATACGAACTGAGCGTAGAGAATTTCGACATAATACATTTATCGGAACCGTATCCGATTTCTCCTAAAGAACATGGCGTCGATTTTCTAATGGAGCACAGACACTTATGGCTGAGATCCTCCAGGCAACATGCCATCATGAAAATAAGGAATACGGTGATCAGAGCCTGCGAAGACTTTTTGAGGCAAGAGGGGTTTCTCAGAATGGATACTCCCATTCTTACGCCGGCGGCCTGCGAAGGAACTACTACTCTTTTTGAGACCGACTATTTCGATAAAAAAGCTTATCTTTCGCAAAGCGGACAGCTATATAACGAAGCTAACTGCATGGCGTTTGGAAAAGTATACAGCTTCGGCCCTACTTTCCGCGCTGAAAAATCCAAGACGAGAAGGCATCTCATGGAATTTTGGATGCTGGAGCCTGAAATTGCTTTCGCTACGATAGACGATCTGATGGAACTCGAAGAAAATATGATAGTTTACATGGTTAGCCGCCTGCTGGAGCTAAACAAAGCGGACTTAAAATCTATCGGCAGAGATATCTCCAAATTAGAAGCTATCAAAGCTCCATTTCCAAGGCTTTGCTATAACGACGCTATCAAATTATTAAGATCCAAAGGGAACGAACTTCCATGGGGCGAGGATTTCGGAGCCGACGAGGAAAGTATTTTATCTCTAAACTTTGACAAGCCGGTCTTTGTACATCGTTATCCCGCGAAATGCAAAGCCTTTTACATGAAACCTGATTCGGAAGATCCAAATCTGTCTCTCAGCGTCGATATGCTGGCCCCGGAAGGATATGGGGAGATAACCGGAGGCGGTCAACGTATTGAAGACTACGAAGAGCTGTTAAAACGTATTGAAGAACATAAACTGCCTAAAGACGCTTACGAATGGTATCTGGATTTACGAAGATACGGAAGCGTGCCTCATAGCGGCTTCGGCATAGGCATAGAAAGAACGATAACCTGGGTCTGCGGTATAGAGCATCTAAGAGAAACTATCCCCTATCCCAGAATGCTGACAAGATTGTATCCTTAAACTTTTGACATTTCGACTTAATACTAAAGGCTAAGCAGAATATTCTGTCTAGCCTTTTATTATAAAATCAAGCGATGACCGAGATCTAAAAAGGAAAGTTTCGAACCTTAAAAGAAATTATCAATACCCAGAATTATCAATACGTAAAAACGTTATAAGGAGTTAAAATATGCGGACAAAAACCTTTACAAGCAAACTGCTTAACTTTGATCCGTCTCAGCCTCACTTAAATAAAGTCTCGAAAGACATGACCTTAAGAGAAATGCGCGAATATTACATATATCAGACAGACCAGAGTCTCCTAGAATGGGAAAAGGGCAACTTCCAAATAAGAAACTCCCCTCCTTTCGATCTTGATTCCGCCGAATCTTCTTCCCTGCTCGTAACTCCGGAGTTAGCAAAAAAAATAAGATTAAAAGAACAGATCGAAGCTTTTAAAAAAGAAGCTAAGGTGTCTACCGGAGGCGTCAGAGAGAATCAGAACGTCGTCTGTCCATGGGATCACAGATATCGTATAAACGAATACATGATAGCCATTTTAGCCGAAGCCTTATCTCTTTTAGTAAAAGAGATACATCCCGAACGTATGCGCGTAACCGAAGTTAAGACCGAAGAAGAAATAAAAGAAGCTCTAGGAACCAACAACGTACAAACTATCGAGTTAATTTTTAAAATGCCTTTAGCCTCTATAATAGAATTCGTAAGAAAAAATCCGGTTAGGATAGTGGGAGGCGAAGTAAGAGCAAATACGCCGGAATACGTTTCTCTAACGTCGAGAATATACGCCGCTAACGGCCTTTACGTTTTCACTACGGAAAAAGACGACTGCACGGACACGTCTTCTATATTTATGTGGTCTTTTCTGATTTTCATACTAGGGCTGTCCGGAGGAGATTTTTTCACGTCCAGTCATGGAGCCCCTCAAAAACAATGCGACAAAATTCTTGCCTTTGACGGAGCTCAATATCTTCCTGATACTTATGAAAAGATCGTCGAAAAAATGGAGGAAATATACGATCAAATAGAAGCAGGAGGCTATGAGATTAAGCTTTCCGAAAGAAACGATCCTCATATTATGAGAACGATAAATTACGAAAACTCAGCTAAATTATATTGCAGTTATCTCCGTCAAGGGCCGGCTTCGGAACAAACGCTGAAAATGATAAAAGAAGCCGCCGGAAAAGGGCTTCGTTTGAAACTCGATTTTTTTGGGGGAGCGGGTTATAAAACTATATCTTCCATACTTAAAGAATTAGGTATTTTCCAAATTTTTGAAAACGGCCTAATAAGGACGGAAGAAGATCCTTTCTTCCACAACATCGGTTTTGCCGTATCTAAGAAAAAGAATTCCGAAGAGCTCGAAGTAACGCATATGTCGGTCGACGCCAGCGTTCCTAAAGTAATAGAAACCGCCGGTTACGACGAGCTTTTGCGCGAAGCTCCGAACGGCCAGCTAATTTTCAACGTGGATCCCGACGTAGACAGGTTCGTAGCATGCCAACTTTTGCCAAGTTCTGAAAAAGAAGCTCTTATCGATCTTGGCGTAGTTTTTAACGAACAAAAAGACGGAAGACTTCTCGCTCTTTTCTCCCCTAACCAGCTGTTTTTAATGATAGCCGACAACGATTTAACCCAATCTAAAAAAGACGGTCTTTGGGACAAATATTCTAACTTCGATATTCACACTTACGTTTCCGCCGCTTCCTGGGACGAATGGGCTGAAAATAATTCCATTCCCGTGTTAAAAGTTCCGGTTGGCTTTAAAGAAATAGCGGCTATCGAAAAAAGCGTTGAAAACGCTATGCGAGAATCTAAAGGCGAAAGTTTTTCCGTTAAAAATGAATTAGGGCATGAAATCATATTGGGCAAAAATCCAAAACTTCATCATGCAGGGGAAGAAAGCGGCGGAAAAATAGGAGGCCCCAGAAACCCAATATATAACGTTTTAGGCGAATACGTAATAGCCATGCGAGAGAAATCAAGCGGAGAAGCCTGTATTTCCGCTATCGCGCTCCAAGCCAGAAGATATCTTGAAAGCATAGCTGAAAACGACGGCTCGAAGATATATCTTCATAATTATTTAAGAGAAATATTCGTCAATAACAATATCAAAAACAGGATGGAATTCCGGGGAGACATAATCCATTATAACGAAGCCATAATCGACCCTGCCGAGCTTGCCAAGGCTAAAGAGCAAGGCTTAAAGCAGCGCGACGCCTTCAACGGATTTTTCAGAAAACTGGCCTTAGCTTTTAAAACGGGCGAATACTCCGTTTCAGGATACAAGATATCAATCGACGACGTAAAAACTTTGCTAACGGAAGCTTTGCCGGTTATGAAAGAAGAACTTAAATATCTGGAAAATATCGACGTCTGGTCTGACGGTCTTCAATTCTGGTTTTCAGACGAAAGCAAAATAAAGGACATATGTCTTCGCCCCTCGGGAACAGACGCTAAATCTAAAGTATATTTCGACGGCTCGGACAAGGAACTTATGAAGAAAATCTTTAACGAAGGTTTTGCCGTTATAGACGGCAGAACCGGCGAATTATACGATAGTTATATAAATACTATGGACTGAAAGCGGCTAAACTCCGCTCTACGCGCTTAACGCCGGCTAACGCCTCTTTTTTCAAAATTTTCCATGGGAACATTAAAAATTGAGGGAGCGAACTTATGAACCAAGCTGAAAAACAAAAAACAATAACGACGATCGCGATAATGCTTGCGATAACTTTTTTAATCTGGGACAATAGGATTCTGGCGCCTCTTCATTTAGGCTTTCTGTCATTTATAATTTATCCAATCAAATTATTCGTGGTCTTTTTACATGAAATAAGCCATGGTCTTGCGGCTATTGTTACGGGAGGAACTATTTCGCATATAGAAATCAGTCCTCTAATAGGCGGAGTATGCTATCATACCAGCAGTTCATTCTGGCCGATCAGAACGTTCATAGCGAGCGCAGGATATCTTGGAAGCATCTTATGGGGTTGTCTTCTGCTTTTTTTAGCCATTCGTACGAAATATAATAAAACTATCAATATAGTTATCGGCTCAATAATGTTAATAGTTTTAGTTTTATGGATGAGAGATTTATTTACGGTAATATTTACGGGCCTTTTTGGAATTTTCATGATTTTCTCAGGACGCAAACTTTCGGAAGAATTTAACGATCTTATTTTAAAATATATCGGAGTCGTTTCTTGTTTATACGCCTTCCTGGATATCCCCGAAGACTTAATTTTCAGAACGGTTTCGAGCAGCGATTCTTACGCTATAGCTTCTTCTGTCGGGATGCCTTTTTTAAGCGTTCCCATTGGAATTCTGTGGCTGGTTCTGTCGGCTCTGTGTTTGTATCAGACATATAAAATAACCATGAAGTAACGAAAGCTTGAGATCGTCAGATTTTTATAAATTATTGAATAAATAGATTCTTTCAATTATAATTTTATAAACGACATAACTTTATTAACTACACGATTTACCAGGCAAAATGTTACGATTTTATAGGAGCTCATAAGATGAAAAAAGAACGCGGATTCAGCTTTCATGAGCTTGCGATTGCGCTTTTTCTTATAAATCTAGTCGTTTTTTCTGTTTTGGGAGTAATCACGACTCTTATGAAAAGCAGCCGAGGAGTAAATGAGAATTCGAAAAGCGTTATAGCGGCTAACAGTATTCTTGAAACATATCTAGCCGGAGACGAAGAATTTCAAAAAAAATTTCAAAGCGACGCTACGGGAAACGACAAGGCGTTAACGGGGCAAATAACTTATGCGGATATTGAATACCATTTTCATATAGAAGACGTTACGGTCAGACAGACTCAGCCCGGGTTCCCCGGCATGAAGCAAATAACGATAACGGTATCGACATCGCCCGATTTTTTAACTAAGCCTACGAACAAAGATATAAAAATCACCACGCTAAAGGTAATTAACTGATGAAAAAAGGCGAAAAAAACGGCTTCACTCTTTTGGAAACGTTACTGTCTACCACGATTTTTTCAATAATAGTGATAGCGACGTTCAGTTTAACTTCGTCTTTCTTTAAAAGTTTCGCTTATCAAACTGCGGAACAGGAAGCAAACTCTGAGATTTTAAAAGCGTATAAAGCGATCCAACGCGACGTAATTATGTCTGATTTACGTTATCTTTATACATACCAAACGGAAGGAACTCACAGGAAA
Source organism: uncultured bacterium (assembly GCA_949288455.1). Taxonomy (GTDB): domain Bacteria; phylum Vulcanimicrobiota; class CADAWZ01; order CADAWZ01; family CADAWZ01; genus CASEKF01. Next base: position 29,661 of record CASEKF010000008.1, on the reverse strand, counting down.
AACAGATGGTTTTTTCTACCTTCCCCCTCGGATTCTTCAGGCTTAATACAAGGCGGCAAGAACAAATTATATTGGAATAAAATAATAGTCTATTACCTCGATATTCCACAAGACGGCTGTTCAGACGATGATTATGAAGAACCGTTCAAATATTGTCCGCATAAAAAACTGATAAGGTTAACTTATGATTACTCCGGCAGTTCCGAAGGAAATATATTCGCAAAAGGAGCTTACGGTTTTTTTGAATCTTTAAGCGGTATTCTTCTCCCTATCGAGAACGACAAGGTAAGCTTGCGCTATCCGGAGTCCTTAAATTGTAACGTTAACGGCGTAAGGTTTGAGGGACTTTTTCAATTCTCAGACGCTAAAATAATATCTTCCAATATTTTAGATTTAGAAAATATGATTGAAGAAAATTCGCTCAACATACGATTTTCAATAAAAGTCGTTAAGCTCAAAGAAATCAACAAACGAGTCGCCATAGGCGACACAGATCTGTCAAACTCTGAATTCTTAGAGTCAAGAGACTGGATTTTAACCTCAAAAAACTAAAAATCACAGACCTGCGAAGGGAATTTAGAAATGATGAAAACTTCGGAAAAAAAAGGTTTTTTCATAATATACGTTCTCTTTACCATAACGCTATTAGCTACTTTTTTGACCGCCGCTCTTCAAAACGTACATAACGGGATATTCCAGAGCGCCAAATTTTTTGGAGAAACTAAAGCTTACTGGGCCTCTGCCTCAGGTCATGAATACGCTCTTTACAGGATTCAGCAAAACGCCGCCTGGCCCTTCGGAACTCCCGAAACGACGGAACAATTCGGAACTTATACCGTTAGAGAAAAACGTTTTGGCAATATAGCCGCGATACATGGCGTCTCAGAAGACGAAGATTCAGAATTTCTGATATATTTTTCAAACAAAAAAGAACCTAAAGACGGGTATGTTTCAATAGTAAATTCCGATCCGGAAGGCAAATCGGTTAATTACTGGTCTTTTAATTCTATCACGGAAGAAAACGTCCACGAATATGACGGCAATTTTGACGACGAAACCGTAGAAATATCTCAAACTCCCTCAAATAAAAAAACTACGATAGTATCTCCGGGCGTATACATAGCTTCGGAAGGACGCTCCGGAGCTTACAGATGCGCTACGGCAAAACTCCTCATACCCGACAATTTAAGCCTTTTCAGCGCCGGCGTATATTCCGGAGGCGATATGAACATACGTCTTAAAGGAAGCGAAGCGGTGTTTTCCGTAGCTCAAACGACAAGCGCAAAAGCGGACGTATTTTGTAAAGGCACATTCTCGATCAACAGAGATCAGGATCCTGAGGGCGACGCGTCTTCAGGCTATCTTTATCCATGTTCTGTAGACGACGGAGCCATATATTACGGAACGAGAGTCGATATATCGGGAGATACAATAAACGCTGAAGATCAATTTTCATCTACGCAACACTCGCAAATTTTTAATTTTGCAAAAAAATACGGAGTAAACATAGAAAAGTACAACGCTTCCAATAAATTCCCCGCGGTCAAATGGGAGAGCATATCCGAATCTTCTTTAAACGAAATAACTAATTCTATGCCTCTCGGCACTTACGCGACTCTTAAGAACGTACAAACCGGAAAATACGACTTATATTACAGCGAGAACTACCATTCTTACGACGGCACGCAACTTGTTATGGAGATTGGACCTAATTTAGATCAGACGTCTATGGAAACCATGCTTCAAGGAAACGGATTTTATAAAGTGCCGCAAAATTCTGAAGATTATGGAAAAATTTACGTCGATTTGCCAAAAAATAATAACAACGACACGCCGGTAATCTATCTTAAAAGCTCAGTAAAAGCCGAAGGAGGCTCGGCAAACGGATTGTCGTTTATAAGGTTGGAAACATACGTCGATTCCGAAAATATGCCTCCAAGTCTGCCCGGAGCAGCCGCGAATCCCCAGACTCCGATTATCACTCATAAGATTAGACAATCTTCGTTGCCTCTTGAATTAAAATTCGGCCAAGAACAAGAATATAAAGAACGTCAATATGACGGCGAATCTTTATGCTCTATCCTCACGACAAAATTCAAGCATATACCTTCGACTTTATATTCTCAAGCTCCAATATCAATATCAGGAAAACTGACCGGAGACGGACAAATTCTGGGAGGCGAAAGCATATTTTTTAAAGCGGGGAGCGAATTAAACATAAATCGAAACGACAATCAGAATGACGATCCCGAGTACGAAGAAGAAACTTCAAGTCAAATAGCGATATATGCCAAAGGTTCCGTCAAAATGGGATATACGGCGTCAGGGAACAAGCAGAATCTAAACGGACTCACCAATAAGATGAAGTCTCTCGCGGCAGGGGAAACAGGCGGCAGCCTGCATAGTATCGTCCAATCCATAATGCGGAGTAAAGTCAACATAAATGATTTAGACATCCATAACGCGATCTCAATAGAAAACTTTCCAACGCTGGAAAAGGTTATGACTAAAGCTTACGGCTACTCTAAACGAGAAGCGGAATGGATAGTATACAAGTTAGTCGAGCAAAACTATAGGACAAAAACTATTAAGTCTCCTCATCAAGCCCAAAAAACGACGGTTTACTACATGCCCAACGACGTTTCGGAAATAATTGCCTCAACAAAAGCGCCTTCGTCTTTCAGCGGAGTCATATATACATGCGGAGGTTTTTCAGCCGACATGGAAAACGGACCGTTTACCTTAAACGGCATTTTGATCTCATACGGAGGAGATCCCTCGTCTACTCCGACTCCGGGTTCAGGAGCCGGAATCTCACAGACATCTCTTTTAGGCATAGCTCCGGGAAACATAGAGATAAATAACTGTTCTAATTTTACCGTGCTATATGACGAAACAGATCTGAAAACATTCGTTGAAAATTACGAAGTTCCCTTAATTACAAATCTTAAACAAGTATATTTTGAAAGGCTGCCTTAAGGGTGAAGAATGACCAATAGAATAAATTTAAAAGTTATAATTATAACAGCGGCTCTTTTTTCGTTTATCTTAACCGGATTTGCGGAAGCGAAAGATAAACTTGAACCTTTATCGCTTCAAGACGTTTTCGCGCTTCGCGGAGGTTTTCCCGAAACGATAGAAACGGCTCTAAAAGAAGAACATATGACTATGGACTACTTTTTAGACCTTCAGTCCAGAACGGCAGCATCCATGAAGCGCGAAGATTTCGACAGACTTTTAAAAATAAGGAAAAAACAGCTTATTCCAACTTCGTCGACTTGGCTTCAAAAAATCATATCTTCAGATAAAATCGAAGACTACCTTTCAGGAAAATACAAAGCTCCTAAAGGCTTCGTATCGATATGCAGCGACGTAGTTCACTACAGGACTCCGATAGACTTTTACTACGGTCTGCGACTGGACTATCCTGGTTCGCTTTTCAGCGAAGATATGGAGGAAATCGGAATAATCAGGTTTCAAGCTGAAAACGCACATCTCTGCGTAATACCTATAGCGTCAGGTTTCGGAGGCTATTTTACCGATCCTTATCCTTTCGGAGGGCATGGATTTACCGCGGCAATAAACGGAAGATGGAGTTCTCCGGAATGGGTTCTTCCGGAGTTTGCAATTTTAAAAGAAGGTTCGGCTATTTTCGAACTCAGGAAAAACGGAGAAGAAATATTAAGAGGAGTTTACGACGTTAAAGAAAAGAAATTTATAAGGCAGTAACGTTTTAGAAAGGAATTACTTCCAATGTTTACAAGTTCCAAAGAAGCTATACAATTTATCAGCTCGAACAAAATTGAAAGCGTTGATTTTAAAGCGTGCGATATAAAAGGCAGATGGAAGCATATTACGATTCCCGGCGAAAGCGTTTCCGAACGTCTTTTTGAAAAAGGACTGGGATGCGACGGTTCCAACTACGGATTTAAAGGAGTATCGAAAAGCGATATGATTTTAAAACCCGTTTTGCAATCCGCTTTTCTGGATCCTTTTTGCGATCTGCCTACTTTATCGTTCATATGCGAATTTTACGAAGCGGACGATAACGAAACTCCTTTCTCGGGCGATCCAAGACTAATATTAAAAAAAGCCTCGCGATATTTTCTTTCTCTGGGCATTAGCGATAAACTGCTCTTAGGTCCGGAATACGAATTTTACGTTTTTCGTCAAGTTTCTTTCAAGGACGGACCGTTTAACTCGTTCGTGTATATAACTCCGGAGGGAGCCGAGGCTTTGGACGGTTACGAACCGGGTCTAAAAGACGCTTATCAAGCCGATCAACCGGCGGATAAATTTGCTTCGTTCAGGCAGGGGCTGTCAAAAGAGCTAATAAGAATGGGAATTAAGCTGAAATATCACCATCATGAAGCCGGAGGTCCGGGACAATTGGAAATTGAGACGGAATTCGGAGAACCTTTAGAAATGGCCGATAACTCGATGAAAATAAAATATGCGGTGAAAAATTATGCTAAAAGGCGTTCTCTGACGGCTACTTTTATGCCAAAACCTATCTATGGAGCTCCCGGAAACGGATTTCACGTCCATTTTAAAGCATTCGACGGCGGCAAGCCCATATTTAACGATTCCTCCGGATACGCCGGCCTCAGCCAAACAGCGATAAAATTTATAACGGGTCTTTTAAGACATTCCGGAGCTTTGAGCGCTTTTTGTAATCCAAGCGTAAATTCATACAAAAGATTAACCGGAGGATACGAAGCTCCTATAGCGGCGGTGTTCTCTTTAGGAAACAGATCGGCGGCCGTTAGAATTCCGGCTTACGCTAAAACTCCGGAAGAAAAACGGTTTGAATATAGAGCGAGCGACTTTTCCGGAAATCCTTATCTTGTTTTCGCTTCTTTAATAATGGCCGGATGCGACGGGATCTTAAAAGAATCCTCGGATCGAGAGCGTTTTGGACCGACGGAAGGCAACCTATTCGATTTTGAAAATTTAGAAGAAAACGGAGTTAAACTGCTTCCCGCCGATCTTCTTCAAGCTGCGGAAGCTTTAGAGGCAGACAACTTATTCCTTCGAGAAGGCGAAGTTTTTCCTGAAAATATCTTGACTGATCATATTAAAGCGAAGAAGAAAGAAGCTATAATTTTAAAACCCCAGGCGGCAGACTATGAATATTATTATGACTGCTAAGATCAATAAAACTTATGCGCGTAAAATAAAAAAAGGCTTCAGTCTTTTCGAAACAATGATAGCCGCAACGGTTTTTGCCGTAGTAACTATGATATTGTTCGGTTTGTCTTCGGATTTCTTCAAATCATTCGAAGTACAAGATCAAAAACAGACTGTCAACCGCAACTTTCTTGTAGCTTACAATAACCTAAACAAAGATTTATTATTATCTAATATATTTTTTTGCAGATATTATTTGGACGAAAACAAATATACTTCCGCAAGATGGCTCCTTTTTCCGCTGCCGACCGACCAAGAAGGCGTATGTCAATGCTCAAGAGAGAAACCTTATTATATAAGAGTATGCTTATACTACCTGATATGCGCCAATCCGGACTGTAAAAATTGCAAGAAGGCCGGAACCGGATACGGCTTAGCGACTCCTTTTCGTTTCTGCTCCGACAAACAAGTTATAAAATTAATTTACAAATATAAAGGTTCCGCAGACGCTTACATGTTATCCGGAGCTTTAAACGCATTAGCCGACGATATATCCTCTTATATCTTAAACTATGACGGAAACTTTCCCGACGACAAAGAGTATAACATAGAAGGTTACGGAAAAAGAAAATTATTTGAATTCGAATCAAAAAAAATAATAGCCAGAAATATTCTTGATATGTCTGCCGATATCACTCGCAAACGCATAAGTTTAACATTGTCGACGGCAAGAAAAGAAAACGCAAATAAAGACATAGTCTACGGAGAAACGGATTTTACGACAGAACCGGGCTCTCGATACCTTGAACAGCTGAGTTGGGACATATATCCCAAAAATATCAGATAGCCGAAGAAACGGAGAAAAAATATGAAAGCGTTAAAAAAACGAGGAATTTTTATCATATACGTTATTATAGCCGCGTCTTTCATAACAATATTTCTAATCGGCGCGGTAAAAAACATGCACGAAAGTTTTTTTCTCACTAAAAAATTTACGGGCGAAGTAAAGAGCCGATGGGCTGCGGAATCAGGCATCGAATATTGTAAATACAGGCTAAAACAAAATTTAGGCTGGCCGTTCGACTCGTCAAAATCCGTATACGAGCCGACTACCTTTGGCTCTTTTACCGTAAATGAAACGAAATATGGAGACGGTTTTTTAGTCCATGGCAAATCGGAAGAACACTTTGCCGAATTCATAATATATTTTTCCAAGAAAAAAACACAAAAAGACGGGGATATAGAAGGCGAAAAAATTCAATCCATAGTTCCTGATTCTTTTCCTCAAGAACCCGCGAATATTTCATACTGTTCTTATTCGTCAATAGATATAAAAGATACGGCCGGAGGAGTAAAACAAGACGACAGCGCGTTAGATAAATTTAATAACGAATATATCGAAGTATGCTCAAAACCGAAATCGCATAAAGCCGTCATAGCTTCGCCCGGAATATATATAGCTTCGGAAGGCAGAAGCGGCATTTACAAAACGATAATAGAGAATCTTATCATAGCCGACAATTCCAATATTTTCGGAGCCGGCGTATACGCCGGAGGCGATATTAAAGTAAACATTCTCGGAACAGGTTCGATTTTTAGCATATCCAGGCAATCTACCTCCCAACCCGAAGTCTATTGCAAAGGCAATTTCAGTCTTACCAGAACGCCTGATCCCGAAATAACAGAAAAATACAAATTTCCCTGCGTTATAGAGGACGGCACGATATATTACGGATCGACTTTTAACCTGGAAGATTCCAACGAAACGAAAAACTCCAGTATAACGACTTCGGATAACGATTCGACAAATTATATCGCGAGAAAATACGGAATAAAAGTGGATAAATACGACGGACAACTTTTCCCGTCTATGCCATGGGGCAAGATCCAGGACTCGATAAGCGAACTGAACTTAAATTCTATAAAATCAGGAACTTACGCGGCGATATGGCATAAACAAAAAAACGCGTATAAACTGTACTACATATCGAACAATAATTATCTTCTTCCTACCGGAGAATACGCGAACGCTCAGGGCGAAGCGAGCCAGGACACTGAAAGTACGAATATAATCCAGGAAATACTAAACGCCAGGATAAAAGCGGAGACGGATAAAGAAAAGTTCGACGATGAACTGAATAAATATTGGGAACAGCTTGCTGCATGGAAAGAGGATCCTGAAAACAATAAAGAACCTTCTGAACCTTCAATAACCGCGCAAAACGGAAACATATTTACGCGACAAAACCAACATGAAATACTTGAAGACGACAACGTATTCGCCTATTTTGCGCAGGATATGTCAAACGACGAAAACTTCTCGATAGAGACCGCTCTTATTAACAATAAGCTGACGCCGATAGTCGAGATAAAAAACTCCGTAAAAGTGGAAGGCTCCGGGGGCATATCTTTTTTGACTTTACAAAAAGACAACGAAGGCTCTGATAATTCTCTGCTTACGCCTTTAATAGGCGTAAACGCCAACGTAAAACTTGGAAGCAAGCATCTTCCCGATAACTTTGAAAATATGTTGATTTTCAAATCTACTTCCAAAACGTCCATTCTCTCGTCAAAACTCGGAGAACAGGCCGTAACGATATACAGCGAAGGCCCGGTAATAATAAAAGGCAAATTATCGGGAAACGGGCAAGTGCTGGGAGGGAATTCCGTATTTATGGAAGCGGGAAGCGAAATAAACTCGCAAGACAGCGACTATAATACGAGCAATCTGGCAATATATGCAAAAGGTTCCGTAAAAATGGGACATGTTCGGCAAATAGACAATATCGACAATTTATATAACAGATTAAAAGAAGCGATGATTAATATCCAAGGAAGCAGCATTGATGCATTAGTAAGCAAAATATTGGATAAAAAAATTAAAATAACAAATGAAGACCTGCTTAAAGTAACCGCAAATTCTACGTCCCAAAAGCTGAAAGCGGGAGAAGAAGTTTCGATTCTTAAGCTTATGACACAAGGTTACGGCTACAGCCGTTACGAAGCGGAAATGCTGGTGAAAAACAACGTAGAGAGGAATTATAATACCGAGATTAAAACGAAGCAAAACGGAAACACGGATACAATATATAAGACTCCGGCTTCCGCAGATCTAATTTCGTTTTTTGAGCGTTCTCCGGCAACATTCAGCGGAGTAATATATACATGCGGAGGTTTTGCCGCAGACGGAGGCGGAGAAGACTTCACAATAAACGGAGCGCTGGTATCTTACGGAGCCGATCCAAGTTCCGGCTCCAATCCGGGATCCGGAGTCGGCCTTTCCGACTCGGTTTCTCTTCTTGGAATAGGATGCGGAGATATAGTAATTAACGACTGTAAGAATTTCAGCGTAGTATACGACTCCTCCGACGTACAAGCGTTCGTAGCCAATTATAACGGCGCTCCGCCCGTAAACTTTACTTCGGTATATTACAATAAATTATAATCGGCGGCTTTTCTTAAAATGAAGTAAACCGGACACGCCGTAGAACACAACGTTTTCATTTTGAAAAGCTTTGACGCACAAAAAAACAATGAAAAAAGAATAAACGAGATTTGATAAAATAGAAGCGGCGATATACAAAGATCCCGAAGACGAAGTCATGATCAGTTTTATAGAAACGGCCGAGTTAGACACCGGGATCAAACAAGACAAAAAGTTAAAAGACTCTGCGCTTGACGCCGAAGAAGATATCAAAGCCAACATCCCGAACATCAAGACAGGCATAGAATAAAGGCTCGCCTCAACTTGATTCTTAGCGGCTATGCCTATTAATACAAGCAAAGCTGCTATAAACAAAATCAAAGGAAGAAGAGACGCGATACAGGTAAATAAAGCTGAAACTGGAAAAGAAAGATATTGAATATAGCTAAAAGAAGAAGGCGCAAACCTCACGGCTAAACAAATGCTTAAAAAATTTGAGAAGCAGCATATTAAAGCTGAGGAAGCTACCACTAAAATTTTAGCGACGGCGATTTCGCCGTTTAAAACGCAGGACATTAAAAGAGTCTGTATCGTTTTTCTGTCTTTCTCTCCCGCCGTAATATCTACGGCTATCTGTAAGGCTCCGGACATAATGAAAATGATAATCATAAAAGGGAGAACATCCGCAAGCATGTCGGAAACTATGTCATGTTTTGACGCTAAATTAATTTTACCTATAGAGAAAGGAGAAAGAATCTCTATATCGATTTGTTTTTCTTCAATCCTGGAATAGAGCGTTTCCTTTGTAATATCCTTCAAAATGAGTTCGGCTCTTTCTAAAGCTTTCGTCGATTTTTTACTTGTGGAATCGTAAGTCACTTTTACGGAATAATTTTCATATTCCGTCTTAAATAAATCGGGAGATTTCTCAAATTTTACGGTTAAATCGCAATCCTTGCCAATTTTGGAATTCGGCGTTTCAACCAGCGTAATTTTGTCGTCCTCTAAAAAATATTCTTCAACATAAGGAACTTTCGCGTCGTTTCGCAGATATATTCTGCTTATGGACATATCTAATTTATTCTGTTCTTTTTGGGCGGTCTCTCCTATATAGCTTATAACGAACGGATAAACTACCGCGGGAAAAACGATCAAAATAAAAAATAAACTGACATTTCTAAAAATCTCAGTCATTTCTTTACAAAAAATTATTTTAATTCTTTTTAAGCTTATTTTCATAATTTATAATATCCATAAAACATTCCGTTAAGTCTTTACCTTCATGCTTAGAACGTATCTCGTCTACCGTCCCCGATTCGATTAGACGACCTGAAAACAGAAAAAGAAGTCTGTCGGACAATTTTTCTATTTCATCCATATTGTGAGCCGAATATAATACGGTTTTACCTTGCTTTTTCGCCTCTTTTACCAACCAGAGTATATGATTTCCGGCCAAGATGTCTAAACCGTTTGTAGCTTCGTCAAGTATCAGAAGATCAGGATCGTGAATCATGGCTCTTACTATGGAAATTTTCTGTTTTTCCCCGGCAGACAAATTTTTGCAAATCCTTTTTTCTATTCCGTTAAAATTAAGTAGTTCGGCGAAATACTCCGCTCTCTTTAAAGCTTCGGTTTTAGTCATACCGTATAACTCCGCGGCAAAAGTTAAAACTTCCAGACCGGTAAGCCTCTCATATAAAGCCGTGTCACCTGATAAAAAACCTATCCTAAGCTTATTTTCTTCGGCATATACGCAATTATCTTTGCCAAATAAAGACACTTTTCCGCTAGTAGGAGTTATAAGACCCGATATAATGCGTAAAAGAGTCGTCTTCCCGGCTCCGTTAGGCCCCACTATGCCTAGAATTTCTCCTTTTGAAGCTGAAAATGAGATCCCGTCCAGAGCTTTGAATATGCCTTTAGCAGTATAAAAAAATTTACAAACGCCGGAGACTGACACCGCGCTCTCAGAAATATGATGTTCCATAATTTTATAATCTTCTAACAAGCCCGTTAAATCCCTTTTAAAGATCCGAACGCTTAATATAATTTAATTTTCTTTTAAGTCTGCAACAAGCCTAAAACTAACCGAAAATCCATGCGTACCTGCGCGGAACGCTTCATTCGACAAAGATAAAAATGAATAAACGCAATATGCCGGGCATGGTTCATGTTAATCGTTCCCGGCATATTGCGTTTATTCATTTTTATCTTTGCACGCCCATAAACAATACGTTTTTTATCCAACTATCCATATGGACGACTGCCACAATTTCGCATTTTTCGTTATTTGCTTCCGGTTTCTTTTGACGATGTTGTCGTAGGAATCGCGTAATATGAATATTTATCTTTACAAATCATATAAAATTTGCCGGCGTCCGGAAGAATACCTATCTTAGCGTCTGGATCGGCAGATCTTAAAATTCGCTGCATATTTCCAGCTTTTCCAAAATAAACGTAATTGCCGGCCGTTTCGGAAGAATAAATCATAAAATTGCCGTCTTTAAGAATAGATCCCGCTAAGGCGTTGCCTTTATTAAAAACTAGAGTCTTATCCATAGCGTACGTAGACATAAATACGTCGGTAGCTTTTTGATCTTTACCTCCTCCGACTGCGTACAAAATCGAACTCTCTTCGATATCTAAGGGCAGTATTTTCTTGCCTTTCACGTCTTCGATTACTGAGATCTCTCCGCTGTTTTTTCTCAAAAACAAAATTTCTCTACGTTTTTCTCTAACCTGACCGTTTTCAAGGACAAAAAGCAAATCTCCCGTAGAAGAAGCGGTAGACATTCCAGAAACAAACGATTCGCCTTCTCCAATTTTAATAAGCTTCAAAGCTTCTTTCTTCAAATTTGGAAGAGACGCGATTCTCTCTATTTTAAACGGTTCCGGATTTATCGCTACTATAAACGTATCTTTAACGGCATGATCGTCATTCCATAAATCAAAAATCGATCTAAACGAATTTCCCATAGCGCTGGGATAAGAGATTGGAATTATGGCCAATCCGGATTTAACCGGATTTTTATATCCCTGTTCCCATTTGCCGCTCTCTATATCAAGCGCCCAAACCGCGGTAGGATATCTTCCGAAAACTAAAGCTTTTGTGCCGGGCGAATTTATATTAACGGCCGTATATTCTACAAAAGGACAGGCTCCTTCTTTCAAAATTTTACCGGAATAAGGGTTATAAACTCGCCAGGACAATTTTTTCGTTTTAACGTCTCTGGCCACTATAAACAAATTGCCGGTTTCAGCAAAATGCTTGATGTCTCCGCCGGAAAACGTCTTATCTTTTAGAATAGACTGAAGATGCGAATAAGACAGATCTTTAATTTTTGCCGCGTCTTCGGCAAAAATTAAAGACGCGCAAAGACAAATAAGAAACGACGCGACAATAAGCTTTTTTATCATAATGAGCGAATTCCTTTCCTTAACTTTAGTTAACGCTAAAAAGGAAGAGACTAAAGTCTCTTCCTTAAAAAAACCTAAACTTGCGAAATTTTATTTCTCAAATTTGCGGCACTGAGCTACGCAAGGCCACCAGTCCCAACTTACTCTAGTTTCGCCGTCAGAAGTTTTATAAATGCCCGTATAATTGTTGTGAGCGGTAGAGATGGAAGATATTCCGAATTCTTCGAGAGTTCTTATTTCTTCGGGCTGAGCTATACCGTCGCTGTTACCGTCAATCCAAAGAGCGAGTCCTTCAAGCTCTTCTCCCTCAACCCATCCGTTTTTATCTTTATCGCATACGATAGAGAGTTTTTCATAACCGTCGGTATATCCGCCGGCAGTTCCGAAAAGCTGAAGAGCGCTTGTTATTTCGCCGTTTTCAGGCATTACCAAAAGAGCGTCTCCGGTGTTAGAAGCGACCCATTCGGTATAATCCGCGCTGCCGTCTCCGGTGATATCAAAGAATTTAGCGTATGCGCCATAGAATTTGGGAGCATGTTTTGTCCATTCTCTGTTGGCGACGTCTATCAGCTTATCGCCGTTTACGTCGAGAACTATAGGAGAAGAATCATATCCGTCAAATACGACCTGATAAACATGATCGGTAGTCTCTATTAATAAATTGGTGCTTACCTCGGTAACCATTACGCCGTCTTTCACGTATGTCTTAGTAGCTGAAGACGTAGAATACTCTTGTTCGCTCCAATTTTCGAAAGGCTGAGTCGAAACAATGTCATTCTCAGCGTCGTAATACCAAGTAGTTCCGGCAGAAAACTGCCTATTTTGAAGATTTTGCTTCTCGGTATCGGACATCGATACGCGTTTTATCGAAGCGTTATCCCAGTCGTTATCCCAGAAAGTGCCGAACGCATGCGCCGCATAGCCTTTAAAAATTCTATTTTCAACCGTAGTGGTATTATGCGTCGTATTAATAACCTGCTTAGTCTGAACCCTATTTACGGTCGCCGCGTCGATAGCCGAGACAGCTCCAAATACGAAAACTCCGGCGATAACTAAACCTATAAGTTTCTTCATTTCTTTAATCCTCCTTAAAACTTTCTTTTTAAAAACTTTTTGATTATGGCTTTATTATAACTCCGCTCTATTACAATTTTGTTAACTTTATTTAAAGAAAATGTCATAAAGATTTGCGAATTTGTCATAAAGCTACGCCTTAAACCGTTCTTGCCGATATTAATATTAAGGAAAATATTATAATGAAGGGTTTTTATGGAATAACAAGAAAATTTTAAAACCACCGGAGAGATTACTAAGACGGAGGATTCCTCTATACATGAGAAAAATTTTAGTTTTAATAGATTATCAACGCGATTTCACGACGGGTTCTTTGGCTTCTGCCGAAGCCGTTAAATTATTAAATAACATAAAAGAAAAAATTTCTGAAGCGCTAAAAGATAAACGAGAGATTTTTATAACTTACGACGTTCATAACGAAAATTACCTGAATACTCAGGAAGGCTTGAAACTCCCCGTCCCCCATTGTCTCGAAGGTTCCGAAGGAGCTGAGCTTTACGGAGATCTGGAAAACCTGTTAAAAAATAAAAAACGAATTTTTAAAATTAAAAAAAATCAATTCGGCTCTCTTCAACTCCCCGAAGTAATAAAATCCGCAAGTCTGCAAATACCCGACGAAATAGAAATATGCGGCGTAGTCACCGAAATATGCGTAATATCAAACGCCGCCATATTAAAAGCGGCTTTTCCGGAAGCTAAAATAACAATAGACGCGTCATGTTGTTCAGGGATTTCAAAAGACGCCCATTATAAAGCTCTGGACGTTATGGAATCCATGCAAATAGAAGTCGTCCGCAGAAAATCGGACGTCAAAACTCCGGAAATAATCCTTGAAGAAATGAAGGAATGGATAAAACGAATTAAAAAAGAGACGCGATGCAACGGGTTCGCAGTAGGTATTTCAGGAGGAAAAGACAGCTCCGTTACGGCCGCCCTGCTAGTCGAAAGCGTGGGGAGAAACAACGTCCTAGGCGTTCTCATGCCAAACGGAATCCAACCTGACATAGAATATAGCAAAGACTTATGCGAATATCTGCAGATTCCAAACATAACGGTCAACATAGAAGAAGCTTACAAAGGAATTTTAAAAGCCTTCGGAACTCCTTTAAACGAAGCTTCCAAAATAAATATGGCTCCCAGGCTAAGAATGACGGCGTTATATGCCGCCGCTCAAAACAGAGGATATTTAGTTTGCGGTACGGGCAACTTAAGCGAAAAATATATAGGCTATTTCACAAAATGGGGAGACGGAGCCTTCGATTTAAACGTTATAGGAAATTTAACTACGGAAGAAGTCATAGCTCTCGGAGACGCTTTAGGACTTCCTGAAAAATTTACCAGAAAGACTCCTTCGGACGGCCTAAGCGGCAAAACGGACGAAGAAAAAATAGGGTTCTCCTACAAAATCCTAAATGAATACATAAAAACAGGCGTATGCCAAGACGAACAAATAAAAGCAAAAATAGACGCGATGCATGCGGCCGGAAGACATAAAATCATACCTCCTCCGGTTTTTGAGCTTTAAAATACCAAGACTTGCAAGGGATACGCCAGGCGAAAGATAAACTTCAAAAGCGCTGCTAGAAAAATTGATATAAAAAGGAACTATCGGAGGAAGTTATGAAAAAATTCGGACATGTTATAACCGCTATGGTCACTCCGTTTGACAAGCATGGCAAACTAGACTCGGCCAAAGGGGCAGAATTAGCGTTAAAATTATACGAAGAAGGATCTTCCGCCATTTTGGTATGCGGAACTACGGGAGAATCTCCGACGCTTACGCAAGATGAACAAACGGAACTTTTAAGAGCGGTAAAAAACGCGGCTAAAGATAGATTTCCCGTTATAGCGGGAACCGGGACAAACGATACCAAAACGACCGTAGAGAAGTCTAAACGAGCCATTGATGAAGGGGCGGACGCCTTGCTTCTGGTAGCTCCTTACTATAATAAACCGCCTCAAGAAGGACTTTACAGACACTTTGCAAAAATTGCCGAAGAATGCCAAATTCCGATAATCCTTTACAATATACCCGGAAGAACCGGAGTCAATATATCCAACGAAACGATAAAGAAACTTCATTCGGACTTCCCGCATATATGCGCGGTTAAAGACGCGGTCGGAAATTTAGATCAAACTTCCGCCTTATCAGAAATGATGAACATAACGGAAAATAAAACGTTCGAAATATACAGCGGCGACGATTCGCTCACTCTTCCAATGATCGCCTGCGGAGCTTCCGGAGTCATAAGCGTGGCGTCACACATAGCCGGGGTCAAAATAAACGCCATGATCGAAGAATTTTTAAAAGGGCGCGTTAAAGAAGCCCTTCAACTGCATTTAAAATTACTGCCTTTATTTAAAGTTTTATTTGAAACTACTAATCCTATTCCGGTTAAAGCCGCGCTTAAAATAACGGGCTTTAACGCGGGAGAAACAAGACTTCCTTTGACGGGAGCGGACGAAAGTCTGATAGAAAAATTAAGAGAAATTATAAAGCGTTTAAAAAATAATTAACATAAGGAACAATATGAAAAAATACTACACTTGCAGTATATTTGACGAAGAGCCCGAAATAGAACCTTTTATCAAAGAAGGGCCTCCGAAAGGCAGCGTTTGGATTATTCCGTTAGGCGGCATAGGCGAAATAGGCAAAAATATGATGGCGCTTGAGTCAAAAGACGAAATAATAATTATAGACGCCGGCATAACGTTTCCGGACGACGATATGCCTGGAATCGATTACGTAATGCCAGACATAAGATATTTGCTCCTTAAGAAGGATAAAATATCCAAAATAATTCTTACTCATGGTCATGAAGATCATATTGGAGCTCTTCCTTATATTCTAAGAATGATAAACGCTCCGGTATACGGAAGCAGGCTTACTCTCGAGCTGGTGAAAGTAAAACTTGCCAACGCCGTTCTAGAAGAAAGCTCCGAGCTTATAGAAGTCAACGAGGGCGATAAGCTGCGGTCTATGGATTTTACGATAGAATTTTACAGCGTAACTCACAGTCTGTCGGAATGTTACGGGTTAATAATAGATACGAATTGCGGCAGGATAATTCACAGCGGAGACTTTAAAAAATCTACGACCAACGCTCAAGAAGAACTTGATTTTTACGCCCGCCTTTCCGACAAGCCGGTCAGACTGCTGCTGTCAGACAGCACCAACGCCGAAAGAACCGGCTTTTCCACGACGGAACAAGCCGTCAACGAATCTCTGGATAAAATCTTCGCAAAATGTCCGGGCAGAATCATAATAACGTCCTTCGCTTCCTCTCTCCCCAGAATAAAAGGAATAATGAACCTGGCAATGAAGCATAAACGAAAAATATGCATACTTGGAAAAGGTCTTGAAACTACAATTTCTATCGCGAAAGAACTTGACTATATAAATATTCCTCAGAATATTTTCATAAAAATGGAAGATATAGACGAACAGCCGGAAGAAGAAACGTTAATCATAGCTACGGGAGCTCAGGGAGAACCTCTCTCCGCAGTGTCTTCAATAGCTAACGGAGCTCATAAATGGGTTAAAATTCATAAAGGCGACACGGTCATAATCTCAGCCTCCCCTATCCCGGGAAACGAAGCCGCCGTGTATAAAAATATTAACTCTCTTTTCAGACTCGGAGCAAACGTAATATATGAAAATCAATCCATGAAAGAGCAAAATATATACGTACATGCAAGCGGTCATGGAAATCAGGAAGATTTGAAAGCGCTTATTCTTCTAGCTAAACCGGAGTACTTAATGCCAATACACGGCGAACATAGACATCAGATGAGTTATAGGCGCATAGCGAAAGAGCTTGGCTATAAAGACGAAAAAATAATATGCTGCGAAAACGGAGCGGTACTGGAGATATCTCCTCACGGAATAAAACAAATCGGCTCTATTAAACTTTGCGAAACTATGGTAGACGGCTATGGAATAGGCGATATAGGCAGAACGGTTCTTCGCGAACGGCTAAACTTGGCCGAGAGCGGCGTATGTTTTATAACAGGCTTAGCGGACTTAAAAGCAAAATTGTTTTTACAAGGCCCTTTTCTTTATACCAAAGGGCTCATATATGAAAAAGAAGCGGAAGAAATACTTCACGACGCGGTTAAAGACATATCCGACATTTTTTACAACGCTTCCATACAAAATCTGGAAGATCTTAATAACGCGATAAGAACGGAAATAAGAAGTTTTTTTTCAAAAAGAACGCAGCGCAAGCCTACGGTCATATCTTCCGTTCTAGAAATACGCTCTGACATATTAAAGAAAAAGCGTAAAAAAAGAAAATAAATGGAAATACGGCCTTTAAAATCTTTTAAAGCCGACTTAGACGTTCCGGGAGACAAGTCTATTTTTCACAGAGCGGCTATACTAGCGGCTTTATCTGACAAAACCTCTATTATAAAAAATATTCCGCTTTCTCAAGACGCAAACTCAACGATTAGATGTTTGAGGGCTTTAGGAGCCAGAATAGATATTTCAGAAAAAGACTGTCGCATAACGGGGCTTCCGGCTAAGCCCGCATACGAATTAAACGCGGGAAACTCAGGAACGTCTTTAAGACTTCTATCAGGCGTATTAGCCGCTCAGCCTTTCGCTTCTTCAATAACCGGGGACGAGTCTTTGTTAAAACGACCTATGCGCAGAATAATCGAACCTTTAACGGAAATGGGAGCTAAGATCTCTCATTCGTCAAACTATGGTCCCCCGCTAAAATTTTATCCTGCGCGACTGACCGGAATAAACTATACGCAGCGGACAGCCAGCGCTCAAGTAAAATCTTGCTTTTTATTTGCCGCGTTGATTGCGGAAGGAAAATCTTCGTATATTGAAAAAAAACCGACCAGAGATCATTTAGAAAAACTTCTGGTTCTCTCTAAAGCCGCCGCAGTCAAACGCGGAGAAGAGATAGAAGTCGTCGGTTCTCAGGCTATGAACAATTTTTCCGTAACTATACCCGGAGATTTTTCTTCGGCCTCATTTTTTATTTTAGGAGCGATAATATCGCAAAACGGTAAAGTCACTATAAAAAACGTAGGCGTAAATCCTTTAAGAATAGGATTATTAAAGGCTCTAAAGCGAATGGGAGCCAATATTGAAATCTCTTGCATGCGAAAAAATGAAGCGGACGAACCTATATGCGACATCACGGCATATTCCAGCAAATTGCGCGGCATATCAATAGGAGATCAGGATATTCCGTCGATAATAGACGAACTTCCCTTACTGGCCGTCGCCGCGATTTTTGCGCGAGGACAAACTAAAGTTACCGGAGCTTCTGAACTTAGAGTAAAAGAATGCGACAGAATTAAAGCGATAACTCGGGAATTTACGAAACTTGGAGCTTTTATAAAAGAATTGCCGGACGGATTTGAAATTGAAGGCGAACAAACTCTTAAAGGCGGAATCGTCGACTCGCATGGCGATCACAGAATAGCCATGAGTTTAGCTATAGCCGCTACAAGAGCCGAAAGCGCGTCTTTTATAAGAGGACTTGAGTGTTCCGAAGTCTCGTTTCCGGAATTTCAAAAGACATTAAAGAGCATATCATGTCGATAAGGAGAAAAAATTGTTATTCCAGATTTTAAAACCTACGATATTTTCAGTTTTTTTAATTTTATGTTTAGTCTCGTTTCATACCTCGAAATACGTATACGCTAAAACAAACGACGACATAAATTTCGAAGCTATAAAAAAATACAGAATTATATATAAAAATCTCGCTTTATACTCGAACGATAAAAACGAAATCAAAACGAAAACGATCGCGAATCTCTCCGTTCTTCTGAGCGAATGTAGAGCAAAAGGACTGGCAGCCGACATAAAAGAAACGGATTTAATCGAGTTTCTGGTAGAAACGTATAAAAACGGCGGAGTCTTTAGGCAGAGCGAATCTTCAGACGAAAACGCCGGCGGCATAACGTCGGCCGAAGCGTTTCTAGCCTTAGCGAAACACAGAAACGAACTGCCCGAAAATCTTCAGAAGCGCGTAGACGAAATCCTTGCGGATACTATACAAACAAAAATAGCTCCGTTAAAAGAAAACTTTCAAAAATCAACTTTTAATGAAATCAACGGAGTAAGAACGCCTCTATGGCTTGTAGACGGGCGAGGCGACGTAAGCTCTATTTATATTTTAGGCCTGTGCGAACTTGAACCGTCTGACTCACGTAATTTTTATATAAGAATGCTCGCCGAAGGAGTAAAAGAATTCACGGATTTAAAACGCGACGAATTTCCATACTGCGCCCATTACGAGAGCTCGGATAGACCTCATCTATTCGCTCTTTCGTCAAATTACCAAATAAAGGCTTTAGCGGAGGCAAGCAAAATTCTTAAAGAAAAATCTTACGTACTGTCGGCAAAACTGGAAGCCGACAATCTTTACGCTTATCTTCTTTCGTCATATGGGCCAATATGCGGCATGGCTCCGGCTCCCATTATTTACCCTCAAACTCCTCAAGGGGCTAATATCTTCACACAAAATTTAGCGGCTTTAGCCGAGGCCGTACAAGACGAAATTTACTCAAAACTTTCAGGTTTAGCATGTTCCTGGTTTTATACGGGCAACTTATCCGGGGAGAATATATACGACGAAAAAACTGGAGAAACCAAAACGATTCTAACGAAAGACGGAGCTTCCAAGGACACTTCTCTCGAAGCTTCAATAGCCGCTCTTTCCGCGTTAGTCGCCATCTACAAAACCCCGGCTTGGGATTATAGACTATACTCTGCCGATCCAACTATTCATGCGTTTATAATCCTCCAAGCGGAAGAAGGCCAAGCGGTCAGAAAAAACTATGATATAGAAGAAATCGATTACCCCGGCAAAAACAAAGGTAAACTAGTGGCTATAAAGCGCGAAAATTCATTTTGGCTAAAATTTCAAATTGACGAAGAAGATTATTACGCTTTCCATTTATGCTATTTAAAGCAGAAAGGATTCGGCGCATCTACGTCCATTCTCATGAGAATAGACGGAGATAAAATTTATAGCGTGCCGCTTGGAGGTTCCTCAGACAGCGCATATATGTTTATGCAGGAAGTTTTGGAAAGACGCCCTCTGCTTCCGGGACTTCACAGTATGGGAATAAAATTCAGCGGACTGCTGTTAGGCAAGGCGGCTTCTATAGACTGCGTAATACTTCAACCTCTTACCCAAAGAAAAATTTTTGTATCTCCTTCGGGGAAAAAAGCGGCTATAATAAAAAGCTTTTATAATAAGGAAATTATATATGAAGCTTCCGAACTGTCGCAACGCAATTTTATCCCGCGCGAGGCATATACAGTTTCAAGCTCAGCTAAAACCGTAAAATCGCAATTGCCTCCGGACGGAAAAATAAGAATTCCGGCATATGGATATATACTTTTTGAAGGAAAATAACATATGGCAAAATATCAATATAACGAAAATAAAGCAAAGTCAATAATGAATAATTTTGGAAGCGCATTCAGTATAGTCGCCTGGTTCTTTATTGTGTTGGCAGTCAAATGGGACGAGCTTCCAAACCAAACTCACGTAAACATAACTCCGGCTTTAACGCCTTACTTTCAAGGTCTGCTTTTTATCGCTATGGTTATGATTCCAATTGCAAAACTTTTTAGAAGACTGAAACTCAACTCAATAAAAATAGATTCGTCAAGAAAAGGATTAAAAATTTCTTTTTTAGGCAAAGAATATTTTTTTGCCTGGAAAGACTTAAAAAAAGCGACGATAATATACGACTCGTCTATATTCAATAAACAACTTTTTCCAAGAAAAATTATTTTAAGACAGGGACAACCGCCGCAGACAAATATTATAGAAATAGACAATAATCCTTATGAAATGCAAATGCCGGATACCGTGCGTCTTATAGAAGAAATTTTAGATCATGAACCTGCAGTCCCTCAGGAAGTAATAGGCTTAAAAAACTATTGCCCATGGCATGGACGATTTCTAGGAAAGAAATGTTCAAAATGTAACGGGAATATAACGACTATAT
Source organism: uncultured bacterium (assembly GCA_949288455.1). Classification (GTDB taxonomy): domain Bacteria; phylum Vulcanimicrobiota; class CADAWZ01; order CADAWZ01; family CADAWZ01; genus CASEKF01. The sequence goes on along the minus strand of CASEKF010000008.1, from coordinate 8,621 downwards.
CCAGATGGTCTAAATGTTTTTACTCAATAAATCCAAGCCTGTTATGCTTACTCGCCGCCTTAACCCTTTTAGGACCTATTTTCATTTGGCTTTCAGCCGCGGGCTTTATGCTTTTTATAGCTTCGCCTATGTTGATTTTAATAAAAAACGATATTAATATATCTAATCAATCCCAAAATAAGGTATCCCCAAAAAAGGAGAAAAAAAATGAAAATACTTAAAGAAGTAAAAACTATCAAGCCGGATATATTATATATAGAACTAACTGGAGATATAGATTACGTTTCTTATAGCGAACTAAAAAAACTGTTCGCTAAAATTATATCTAAGGGAACTCGAAAACTTATAATAGATCTGACGCACGCTTCTCATATTGACAGTAGCGGTCTTGGCGCGATAACTTCGGCCCATATAAAAATAAGTTCTCTCAAAGGTCAAATTTTTCTGGTAAGCGCAAATAAAGAAATCAATAAAATATTCGACATTGCCGGGTTAAGCAAAGTCATAAGAATATATCCCGATACCGAATCGTCCTTAAGAGACGCCGAACTGTAAAACGAAGAAAAATTCTACGAACATACTAAAAGCCGAAGACTATGTTTCTTCGGCTTTTAGTATACTTTTAAAATAAATATTATATAAATTACTATGTCTAATATTAAAGAAAAAACGCTATCTTATTAAGTTCTACCTAGAAAGTTTTCTCATATTCGGAAATATATTGAACTACAGCCGAAGACCAGCCGTCGATGTGGATCCAAGGCCCATATCCTATACCGTATTCGCAGGACGCCAAATTGATCATATATCCTCTGGTTTTTGGAGAAGGAATAGGATCGGCAGACTGTTCGTCAGTTATGACTATAATTCTGTCGTAATTTTCCATATCGTTCACGGTTTTAACGGCTAATCCAAGATACGTGCCTGAATTTTTCTGCGAAGCGCCGATAGCCGAAATAAGTTCAAAACCTCTGATATTCTGCGGAATAGACGCCAATCTATCAGAAAAAGTAAATATATAAGCGTTTTCACAGATTTCGCGAATCATAATCGCAAGAGCGTTCGCCGCGTCCATTCTAGACATAGCCGATCCGGTAGACAAATAAGAAAACATAGACCCCGATACGTCTACCATCATCGCCGTTAGTCCTTTTAATTTCTTAAATTCAGCTAAAGAACTAAGCATAGCTTCTTCAAGTTCGCTTTTTAGTTCAGGAGCGCAAGCGACGGCGCTTATAAACCTAAACGGCAAAATCTTCTCCGAATGAATCTTTTTTAAAGCAGACTTGATGATTCCGATATCAACTCCAACGGAAAGCATATTTCTCAAATTTCTTAAAAGAGCTAAATCGCCTAACTTACCTTCTAAAAGAAGTCTTGTCCAAGTCGCTTTTTTGTCGTCTCCTCTAGAGAGAGCAGTCTCCCAAGTATCCGGCGTTTGCAGTTCGTCGGCGGCTAAGCGTCTAAACAGGTCTTCCTTCTCTTTCCCCTCAGGTTTAGGATGAACTAAAAACATAAGATCTCTAAAAGAGACGGAGTCTTTTCTTCTATTATATTTTGCCATCTGATATTCGTCGAAAGAGCCGAATACCGACGCCAAACCTTTTTTTACCTGCGAAGATAAAGGTTGTCTGCCATCCTTCCAATAAAGAGCTAGAAATTCTGTCATTTCGTCGGGGCGGCGAATTATTTTTTTTAACGTTTCGGCAACAAAAGCCTTATGTTTAGGCAATCTTGCCATCTCCCTGGCAATTAAAAGAGGTACATGTCTAACGTTCATCTTGTTTCTGGCTTCATCCGCAATGGCCATAGCTTCTTCGGGAGCAACCAAGGAAATTAAAGAAGAAATACGTTTTGAAATCGTCGTTCCGGATTCGTAAAATTCTCCTTCCCAAAGCAAGCAAGACATAACGGAACGCCTCAAAATTTCTACGGAAGATAAATTTCCGCCGGAAGCTCCTTCGTAAGTTCGCCGTTTTAAATCGCCGCCGCTCTTTGCGTTCAATTTAGACATAATTCCTCCTTAAAGACAACAAACTAAAAACACAAATTACTCAAAACGACTTTTATAAGCCTCGTTTACATTGTCCAACGCGTCTCTGTAATTAAGCATAGCGTTTACTCTAGAGCGCAATTTACGCATGGCTTTATACGAATTTGCGGAATTAGGAAAATAACAATTATATAAAGCGCTGTTAAATCCATGAGAAATCAAAATTTTGATATGATCAAGATCCAAATTAAAAGCTTTAGCGACGATATAAAGCTCTTTAGTAACGTTAGTGTTTGACATAAGACGATTATCAGTACATATTGTAGTTCTAAGGCGGTTATCCATGTAGGTTTTTAATGGATGATCCTCGTATCTAGTAAATTCAGGATTAGTCTGAAGATTGCTCGTTATGCAAACCTCCAGAGGGACCCTCTCATTCATAACGAATGTCATCAAAAGTTCGTCTTTATAAAGGTTAGTGCCATGTCCTATTCTCTTGGCGTGGTTGTCAACTACGGCCTGTTGAATGCTTTCAGGGCCAAAAGCTTCTCCCGCATGTATAGTGATGGGGACATGACCGCTGGTCGCGACCGTAAAAGCTTCTTTGTAACGCTTAGCAGGATTATCTTTTTCTCCTCCGGCAAGATCAAAGCCTATTATATGATGATCTTTCTTAGCCATTTCTACGGCATGTTTAGCCGTCTGATTAGCCATAAGAACCGAGGCTTTTTCATTATCCGTATAAGGCAAAGATTTAAGAAGATTGTCTTCTATGCCGCACTTGCAATAATGACGCATCGCGCATATGATTATGCCTGTTACTATATCGTATTTTTCTTCGGCTCTCGCAAGGCCTCTTGAAACTGCGGAGGTAATTTGCTCCATAGTCAGGCCCTGATTAGTATGCAGAATAGGAGCGAATCTTACTTCAAGATATTTTACATTTTCGTTAGCCGCGTCTTCGGCAAGCTCATAGGCGACTCGTTCAAGAGCGCTTTCCGTCTGCATTAAAGAAGTGGTTATGTCAAAAGCTTTCAAATATCTTACAAGCGACTTATCCGCAGAATATATCATATCGTCCATGATTAGCTGAGATTCCAGCTCTTTTCTATCCACCGGAAATTTAACTCCCTGCTCGCTTATAAGTTCTACGACGGTATCGAGTCTCAAAGAACCGTCCAGATGACAGTGAAGATCCGTTTTAGGGAGAGCTAAAATTTCCTTATAAAGAGGATCTTCCTTATCTATTTTCATAGGTATTTTATTTTCCATATAATTAGTTTCCTCCTAATTTTAAAATTGAAAATCAGCGTCCCAAAATTTCTTTTACTAACTCGTCCGCTTCGTAAATATTTCTCATAGACTCTATAATCGCAGAAGAATGAACGGAAACGGCTCTGTTGGCTTCGCCGTCATAGATAAATCTTCCGGGCAGACTTTCTATGTTCCCGTCGAAAACGACTCCTACGACCTCTCCATTCCTATTTATCACTGGAGAGCCTGAGTTGCCTCCCGTAATATCGTTATCGGAGACAAAATTCACCGGAACGGAAAGATCAATTTTATCTCTGTTCTTGGCTACTGAAGATGGAAGCGCCCAATCTCCTTTTCCTCCGAACCCGAAGTAACGATCGAAGAGACCGTAAAATGTCGTGACAGGGGGAGCTACGGTTCCATTCATTTCATATCCTTTCACGGTTCCGTAAGAAAGCCTCAAAGTAAAAGTAGCGTCGGGATAAATACTTTTTCCGTAAACGGAAAATTTAGCGGCGGCAATTTTTTCAGAGGCGGGAACCAGCAGGGATTCTACTTCCTTTTCCTGCCATTTTATCTGTCTATGAACAATAGGAGCTAATTTAACGGCCATTTGAATCAGAGGATCGTCGCTCTTTTTAACGGCTTCGTAGCCTCCTTTTACCAATTCTTTCCTATATTCGACAGATTTAAGCTTTGAGCCGGCTATCAATTCTTTCGCCCTAACCTCCGGGGTTTTACCGTCTAAAATAATTTTCACGGCCTCGTCGTTTTTTCCAAGTTTCTCCAGAGCCAAATTTAGATCCGTAAGAAGCATAACTTCCTCGAGATCATCATAAATAGGGGCCGGAGAAAAATTTATATAACGCCAAGTATCCAGCTGAGAGTCATGATACCCTTTAATTCTTTCTCCGTCAGGCTTCGCCGTTTCAGTTACGTAAAATACGATCGAAAGAGCCAGTTTTGGAAGCTTATTCCCCGAAATAGGCCTATACGCAAGCTTGTCATACTGAGTTCTCAAAAGTTTTACGGCTTTGTCAACGTCCTCGTAAGAGCTGCCAAGTTCTTTTAATATATCGGGTTTCTTGGCTATGGCGTTTCTAAAAAGTTCTTCTTTGTCTTTAAGATTAGAGGTAAAATTAGGGTTCTTAAGTCCCTCATATTCCCCGCCAAGAGCTTTCTTGGAGTTCTCAAGATAAAAAATATTTGTCTCTGCTCTTCTTTTTTCTTCTTCCCCCCTAGCCGAATATTTATAAAGATCCTTTAAAGCGGCCTCTATAGCCCCTAGTCTGACAGGATAAGAAACGTCTCTATTAAAAAGAATCTGGGAATATGTCAAATCTCTTAAAGTTGTTCCGGGGTGTCCGGATATAAAAACAAGATCGCCGTTTTTAGGTCCATCCGGATTAAGTCTCATAAAATTCGCGTTGTTAACAGGCTTGCCGTTTTCATAAACGCGAAATATCGCGTAATCAAGATCATATCTGGGATAAGTAAAATTATCCGAACTTCCTCCAAAAAAAGCCGCCTGCTTCTCAGGAGCCATTACCAACCTTACGTCTTGATATTTTTTATACGTATACAGCCAATACTCTCCTCCCGAATATAAAGTAACGACCTGCGAGAGCAATCCTGTTTTATCTAAATTTTCTTTTTCAATAGCCGCTATAGCCGCCTTCCTCGCCTTTATGGCCTCTTCTCCGGAAAGTCCCTTAAAGGAAGCGGACACTCTATCGGTAACGTTCTCCATACCTACAAGAACGTTCAATTCAAGATCTTTGCATTTAACTTCCCGCTCCTTTGAAGAAGCGTAAAAACCGTCTTTTACATAATCCTTGGATTCGGAAGACATCTTTTGAAGCTGACCGACCGCCACATGATGATTTGTTATAACAAGCCCTGTTGAAGTTATAAAAGAGCCGCTGCCTCCGTCGTTAAACCTAACGCTTGATAATCTCACGTTATCTATCCATGCTTGAGACGGCTCAAAATTATATTTTTGCTTCATTTCCTTTAAAGGAAGATTATCAAACGTCCACATACCTTCTTCAGCAAAGGCCGGTAGAGCTAAAATTCCGGCTATGCAAGCTCCGGCCAATAACTGAGAAAAAAATTTAAGCATAATAATAATCCTTTCAAATAGTTTTATCTGTTAATATACAAGAAAGCTCCTCTACCCCCTCGGCAGCGCGAGTTTTCTTCCTATTCTTAAAATATTTATAAGCGCAAAGTATTTTTCCCTTTTAAAAACAAAAGATTATTTTATCCTGATTCCTTAAGAACTTCTCACAAACCATAAAACGACTCTAAGGGGAAAAAGTCCGCCTCGCATAGAATAAAATGTAGAGACTTTGAAATAAAATTCAATTTACGCATCATAAAAAGCAAATTGTGAAATAATAATCTAAAGGAAACTTTATGAAATCTCGTCTAGTATATCTTACAATCTTAACTTTATTTTTATCATTATCTTTTCATATTTGTTTTGCCGAAACAAAATATGAACCTTTGGTTATAACCGACGGACTGTCAAAAAATTTAAAAGACAAAATATCTAAAACTTCAGAATTCCCTTTTATAGCCTTGCAAATAACAAGCGAGAACAACTTATCTGAAGAAAATAAAAAAGCGATATTAGACTATATAAAAATCGGGGGAACGGTATGGTTTTACGACAGCCGCATAGCTTCTATTTTCGGGATGAAAAATACGCCTATGACTATCAAAGGGCTTGAAACGAAAGGAATGGAAGCTGAATTCGGAGGAGGGAAAACCCTAGGAGCCGCAATAGGAGCTGCGGCAATACAAGGAGCTCCTCCGGTAAGAAGCGTAAGAAGAGCGGCAATTTTTATTATATCGATAGGAGAAAATTTATACGGAGCGATCGAAAATAAAGACGTAATTCCTCTTTTACAAGTTCCTGGGCAGAAAAGCCTCGTAGGAGCGGTTAAAAAAATAGGAAAAGGGAAAGCGATATTTAAGCCTCTTTTATGGGAAAAACAGTATGACGGAGCCGCTTTTCAAAGAAAGTTGATCAGATATTCGAAATTTAACGATACAACCGACCAAGTATAAGATTAATCAAATAATAAATTCCTTAATTTTTCTATAAAATTTGTTTTTCTTCATCAATGCCAAATAATTGCTAAAGTTATATCCATTTCACGGCAAAGCTTCAGAGTTATTCATAATGATGACAGTTATAACCAATCTGCCACGCTGATATATTAGCGGCGAAAACTATCACTGATATCTTCGCTAAATCTTTTTGAAGCAATCATCTCTCCCTAAAACGTTAAATATTTTTCCAATTAACTAAACAGGCCGCAAAGCTTTACGGCCTGTTTACTAACTAACTTATATTTGCCAAGAATCTTTTGCGCGCCAAGACAATTTTCAGGTCTTAGCCGCCTCAAGGAGCTAGGCTACCGAATATTTCTTTTGAACCATTTCGACAAAAACGTTAGCCAAAAGAGGATCGAACTGTTTTCCGGCGCCTTCTTTTATCTGCGCTATAGCTTCGTCAAGGCTCATACCCATTCTATAAGGACGATCCGAAACCATAGCGTCGAAACAATCGCACAACGATATAATTCTTGCCTGGTACGGAATATCTTCTCCTCCAATGCCATCCGGATACCCTTGTCCATCCCAGCGTTCATGATGATGTCTTACAACAGGCAAAACATGAGCGAGTCCGGGAATACCTTTCAACATATTTTCTCCTATTATAGGATGTTTCTTTATGATTTCAAACTCTTCCGGCGTCAATTCCGAAGTTTTATTCAAAATTTCGGCAGGAATAAACACTTTGCCTATATCGTGCAAAAAACCGCCGTCTTTAATTTCGTCTGAATTCATATATTCAGACAGATATTGTTTCACTTCAGGGGACGGAGAATCAAGATCGAACTGAAATTCTCCTATATCATGAAAAGCTGCGCTCTGTTTCAATTCCATTAAGAACTGAGGGTCTCTCAATCCCATCGCCTCAGCCAACTCCGCCGAAAGATCGATAACTCTGCCGCTATGCTCGTAAGTAGTCTCGTTAGAAGATTTCATCAGAATAAACAAGAGTTTAGCGGCTATTTCATCTCCGCTCCAAATATCTGTCTTCGATTTCTTCAAAGTAGACTCCATGCTTACGGGAGCATGATAAGCGGCCGCGATTTCCTGTCTTGCTCTTACTACGGAAGACGTCTGAGAATTATTCACGATAGCGTCTCTGGCAATTTTAGCAAATTGCAAAGTTCTTCCTTTTTCAGCTAATTTAGCTTGAAGTCCTTGCTGCGCTTGAGATGACGTCTGCAAAGACGAAGCGTTAGACTGAGTATTAGCGGATTTTGAAGTTTTAGCAGTCTGATTTTTCAACAGTTCCTTCTGCAAAGGCTCTTCGGCATTATGCATATCTGCGGTCGCCTGTTTTTGCGCCGCCTCTTCGTTTACGGCTTTTTGATTTTGTGAGAAAGACATAAATCTTCTCTCGGAAAATAGAGACGATTCTTGGTTTCTCTGTTTGGAATAATCCGTAATATCATATTCTTTCTTTTCAGATTTAGATACAGAATCTTCGTCTTTCAAAAAAGACGATTCGTCTTTTTTCTTTACGACTTGCCGCGTTATTTCTTCAGTTCTTGAAGCGGCCTCGGCAACGGCTTTGAGAGACGCCGGATCTCTAAAGTCGGGAAGCGAGTCCTTTTCTTTTATATTATTTTTGCTATTTTGAGCGGAGATATCCTTATTTTTATCAATCGAAGGTTTATTATCGGGAATAATGTATACGGTAGTTTTCGTTTTATAAACGCGAGACGCCTGAGAATCATTAGAATATGAATTAGCGCTAAGCGATTCAGAGTCACTCTTATGTTCTTTCAATCCGTCTGATTTAGCGGAAGTTCCTCCAAAAATTTTACTTCTTAATGCGCGTAAAGCGCGTTGTTTAGGAGATAACCCGGAAGACGAAGCTAAATCTTTACCGGCCCACTGTTCAAACTCTTCGGCTAAGTCTACTTTTTTGTTTGAAGAAACGTCTATTTGAGATTTCTGTATATTACCCTGAATTTGTCCCGAAGCTAAAGCCGATTTATACCGCTCTTCAGCTTTTTTAGGAGAGGGTATTATAACGCTGCCTTTAGATTCAAGTCCCTTAAGCAAGTAAGATGTTTTATGCAATTCGGACGTTTTAGCATTATAATTCGAAGAAGTTTGAGATATATCAGTTTGAAGAGCTGCTGATTTAGAAACGTCAGCGAAAGACTTAGGAGACACTCTGGATAATCTCACCGTATCCGGGGCTCCATAATAGGAACTTTCCATATTGTTATGTATGCCTGATTGACTGCCGACCTGTTCCGGAAATGCGCCGACGGATTGA
>CASEKF010000007.1 GCA_949288455.1 uncultured bacterium | reverse complement strand
TCAAAATTTATTTATTTTGTAAATAGTTTTCGTCTGAAAATATTAATTGTCGGCAAATAGTTGAGAACATTAGAAATTGTCTGAATTTTCTAATGTTGAATACGGCGTTTTTTTAGAACTTTAAAAGTATTTTTTTCTCTTATGTACAACGAGTAATCTGAGTCTTTAAAATTTTTCAATATTTCATGTTCGACTTCTTTTAATTCTTCTTCATTGATAATCGCGCACATGCCGCAAGCAGAATTAAGCTCCGCAGGGTTTGGCCTAAGTTCAAATTCTTTCCCTAATTCGCGTAATCGTTTTTCTGCCGATAATAAAAAATGGATAGATTCAAATAGTATGTAAACGTTCATTCTTTTCAATTTCATTTAAAGCGTACGCGGCGTAATCCAATTCTTCTGTCGTATTGTCCGAATTGAAAGACAATCTTAAAGTTCCGCAAGGATAAGCGCCTATGCTTTTATGAGCGTAAGGCGCGCAATGCAATCCTGCTCTTGATAAAATCCCAAATTTTTCCTTTAATAGGAAAGCTATGTCGGAACAAGATATTTTATCGATATTCAGCGATATTATAGGTAAATCGTAATAACTTTTAACGTCTGAATATATTGTAATTCCTTGTATTGCGGATAATTTTTCAATAAATTTAACCCTTTGTTCAATAAGTTTTTGAAAATTTGTTTTTTGTGTTGATATTGCGTTCGCGGCAGTTCCCAAGGCCGCTATTCCGGACACGTTTAGAGTTCCGGCTTCCAATTTGTCCGGATAAACGTCGGGCATGTCCTCAGTTTCTGAATGCATGCCGGTTCCTCCGTAAATTAAGGGGTTAATATCTATATTTTCATTTTTATATAGCGCTCCGGTTCCAAAAGGAGCTTTGAGACCTTTATGTCCGGAGAAAAAAAGAAGGTCTATTCCCATTTTTTCGGGAAAAACTTCAACATGTCCAATCGTTTGAGAGGCGTCGCATAAAAACAAGGCTTTTTTTTTGATATTCGCAATGTCTTCCGGATTAAAAATTTTTCCCGTTACGTTTGATCCATGGAGACATACGATAAGTTTTGTTTTGTTAGTGATTTTTCCTCTGAAATCTTCCGGCCGTATAACTCCGTTTTTAGATTTCGCAATATCTAATCGTATTACGCCTTTTTTCGCTAAATGAAATAAAGGACGCATTACGGCGTTATGTTCCATTGACGAAACTACCGCGTGATCGCCGTTTGACAATATTCCAAAAATAGCTATATTAGCCCCGTAAGTGGCTCCCGGAGTAAAAATTATGGACGAACTGTTTCGTACTTTTAGAAATTTAGCCAGAGACTCCCTAGCCGTAAAAACTGCTTCGGCCGGTTTGTAAGAAAAAGTTCTCGAAGGATTTCCGCTAATATTTTTTAAAAATGAATATTGCGCTTCTATGGATTCTTTATTTTTTGGAAATGAAGTCGCCGCTTGATCCAGATATATCATTTTTTTGTCGGTCAAGAAAGGCATATCGTTTTATCCGCTTCTTTTATTAAAGTCATTATTTCAAGCATATTCGATATTTTGCCTATTTTTAACTCGCTTTTCAATTTGAAATAATCGAGACATGTTCCGCAGACATATATGTCAAAATTTTTACTCTCCAGTTCTTTAAGTACGGATAAAAATTCAGAGTTGCCGCAAGTTAATTTAACGCCGCAGTTCATAAATATTACCCTATTATTAGTTAAAGCGATTTCCGGAAGAGTTCTTAAAAACGAATGCATCAGAATTCTTCCAAGTTCTTTTTCGTCGGCTCCTATAGAATCGGATTTTATTATTGCGGTTAAGGAAGAAAAATGCCGGTTAAGTTTGCAATCGGTTGTCTGATCTTGAGATTTCGGAGCTTTATGGAGATTTTTACCGTCTACATACATGATTATTATGTCTTCTTCTGTTTTTACCGTAAAAGTTCTCGAAAATTTCTTTAAAAATCGACCTACGTTTTCTAAGGACGCTTTACCTTCGTCATTATTAGAATAAATTACGCCGAACGGCGAGTCTGAGTTTTCTTCTATGTAGTTTTTTACTTTAATTAAAGGCTGCGGACAATTGAGTCCTCTTACGTCTATTTCCATTTTATTTTGTTCCTCTTTATTGCGTTTTGTTTTTCATTTTTAACTTAAACTTAAATTGGCCTTAAATTTTACTATTTTGTTATAGGAATAGTTTCTTTGGGTTCCGGAAATCTCAGTAATTTTTTTTCAATCCATCCTTCTAATAGCTGATTTTTGATATTAGGAAGCTTGATTCTGACATATTTTCCGCGTTCTTCTATTACTTCGGCTTTTTCTCCTTTTACTATAGTGTAAATCCGTTTTTTAGTCTCTGCGTTAGGACTATCATAAACGCTGTATTTTCCGGAAGCAACCATCATGTAAGGCGGAATCTTTTTTAAAGCCGCCCCCATTTTAAAAGATATATTGTCAAATATCCATTTAAAGGAAGCTTTGTTTTCTAAAGCCGCTCCAGAAAAATAGGGAGCAAAATCGTCTAATTCAAATTCCTTGAATACTGCGATTTCTTTATCTGAAACAAAACATTTCAAAGTATAGTCCGAAGCGGAATATATCATTTTTACGTTTGCTTTGCCGTTTTCAATACAGGCTTTAGCCGGTTCATAAGATTTATTTGGCGTATAAGCTAAAAATAGTATGTCGCCTTTTTCGTTAATTATGCAGGAGATATACGCCGAGTTTGACGAAAAAAATTTCGCTTCTGCCTTAGAAGACTTATCCGAGGCGGTTTTTGTAATGGAAAAAGCTAGTGATAAAGAAGCCGAAGCCGGAATATAAAAAGAAGAGGTAATTCCTGATTTCTCAAATTTTTTTATATTTTTCCCTTCTATTTCAATCTTGTTTTTCATGGTAGAGACTTTAATTTGATTTTTGGGATGAACGATCCAATCAGAGCCGTTAAAGGATGAAAAAGTTATTGAAGAATCGACTAAAGTCTCTCTTGACACGTATGTCCATAAATATTTATTCCAAATGGCTCTATCTGTTTTGGTATAAGGTTCCGGAACTCTTAATGCCAACATTATCAGCGCGAATGCCGCGGCGTATACCGCTCCCATAAAAGGCAGAGTAAAAATCGAAGCCGAATATACTTCGGCGGACGTTTTTAAATACTTAATTCCATAGGTAGTTTTTATTTTTATAACGCCTTCATATCTTCCCGGAGGCAGAATTTTAGGAAATTCGAATATAATATTTCCGTCTATCTGTCGATTTGAAGCATTTTCCGGCTGAAACGAAACATTAGGAGTTTCGGGAGAAGGCGACATAGACCATTGGATAGATAAATTTTCAAGCAGAAACGGAACTGTTTCTATATTAAGTTTTTTTATAAGAGAAATTGGAATTATTCTATCGTCGTTCCTTTTGATCCGGCCTAAATGAAATTCGTTCTGTTCTTCTTTGTCGTTTTTGCCGATACAGGCTATTTCTCCAAAATATTCAGAGTTTACCGCCGACATAATATCTTGAAAAGATTGAAAGCGTCTGCCAGGGGTTATTTCCAAACAAAAAGAAATTAAATAGTTAACGCTATAGGGACAAGATACGTCCAAATCGTTAGGAGGTATATATTTATCTGATTTAACGCGTTCTGAAGCCGCTTGAAGACTGGAGTTTGTAGTAGTTTCATAAAATAACGCTCCTATACCGTAAAACTCTGATTTTATATCTTTGAAGCCTTCTATCGGAATATAAGGATCAGAAGGTATTTTTCGTTCAAGAACGCTTTGCCAATTTATATCGGGATCATTTGTTTCCAGGTAAATTTTTTCAAATCTGCAAGAAAAAAGATTAGTTAAACATATGCCGCCGTCCGGATAAATTAATATGTCGTCGGGCGAAGAAATAGGGTATAGGAGTTCCCCAAATTCGCATGAAGTATAAAGATCGCAAAGAGTCTCGATAATATTGCTGAATACCGTTTTAAGCGTTTTATCTGAATGATTCGAAGGGTTTTGAAAAAATGATTTTATATTGCCGCATGGCGACAAAGCAAAGAGAAACCGCCAATCTTGTTCTCCGTTTTCGTATTCAACCAATTTTGGAGCATATTTTTTTTTTAATAAGAGCTTATATATGTATATTTGAGCTTCTAGAGCTTTAGCATATATATCGTAAGCCGCAGTTTCAGATACATGGGCATATCTGCGTTTTAATTCCGGAGTCGAGAGAAATACAGCCTTAAAATATTTAGCTTTTGATTTAAGAAACGTAGATACTAGTCTTATATCCGGTTTTTTTACTATGTGAAGCATAGCGGTAAAACCGCCATGGACGCTTTTAACTATATGGAGTTCGTCCGCAATATTTTTATAGAACGTTTTCTTCTTTTCAAAAAAACGTCCGTTTATTTTAATTGTTTTTGATTCTTTATTTGGCTTTTGCATAGGATTATAGCTTACCGGATTTAAAGTATACTTTATCTTTTAATTGATCGGGCAGGCATTGCATATCTGTTATTCCATTTTCATAATTATGAGCGTACTTATATCCCAGCCCATATCCTTGTTCTTTCATTAATTGCGTCGGAGCGTTTCTAAGATGTTTGGGAGGAGGAAAAAGTTTACCTTCCTTAACGTCTTTTACGGCGGCTTCAAGAGCCATATAAGCCGAATTATTCTTTTTTGCCAAAGCAAGATAGCAAGCTCCGTGAGCAAGAAGAATTCTGCCTTCCGGCATACCTATTGAATGAACTCCCTGAAAAATATTGACCGCTAAAGGAAGAGCGTTTGGATCGGCTAGCCCTATGTCTTCTGAGGCGAATATAATCATTCTTCTCGCTATGAATAGAGGATCCTCGCCTCCTTCCAACATTCTCGCTAACCAGTATGACGCCGCGTTAGGATCTGAATTTCTCATGCTTTTTATAAAAGCCGATATTATATCGTAATGGTTTTCGCCTTTTTTGTCGTAGTCCGAAGTTCTGTAAGCTAACGCCTCCCGCATAGTTTCAATTGTCACATATCTTACTCCGTCGGCGTTGGGAGTAGTAGACAAAACCGCATATTCCAGAGCGTTTAGAGCGATTCTGGCGTCGCCTCTTGCCGTTGATATCAGGAAATCTTCCGCCTCTTTATCGATTATTGGATTATATGCGGCCAATCCTTTTTCTCTATTTTCAATCGCTCTTTTTATTGTCAGAGTCATTTCCTCTTGCGATAAAGGCTCCATGACATATACGCGGCATCGCGAAAGAAGAGCGTTATTTACTTCGAACGACGGATTTTCCGTAGTCGCTCCAATAAGCGTTATCAGTCCGTTTTCGACGAAAGGCAGTATTGCGTCTTGCTGAGCTTTGTTGAATCTATGTATTTCGTCGATAAACAATATCGTTTTAATTGAAGAGGTCGCTCTCAACTCTTTGGCCTCTGCGACTATTTTCCGCAAATCTGCGACGCCTGAAGCGACTGCGCTGATAGGATAAAATTTAGCTTTGCTTTCTCTGGCTATTATTCTTGCCAAGGTCGTCTTTCCGCAGCCGGGAGGCCCCCATAATATAATCGAGCCTGCCATATCATTTTTAATTGCGTTTCTAAGAGCCGTTCCCTGGCCTACGGTTTTTTTTTGTCCTATAAAGCCGTCGAGAGAAGACGGTCGCATTCTTGCGGCTAAAGGCGCAGTTCTGGCAAGATTTTGTTTTAAGGAATAATCAAAAAGTTCTCCCTGATTTTTCACTATCTATTCCGCCTTTAGATTTTTACCAATCTGCGTTTATTATTTAGTATAATAATAAATATTATTGTCCTATTAGCTTCTTAAACTCGTTTTCAGTCATTATCGCAACTCCTAAAGCTTCGGCTTTAGCATATTTACTGCCGGAGTTTTGTCCTGCGATTAAAAACGAGGTGTTTTTTGATATGGAACCGGATGTTTTGCCTCCTAGAGAAATTATCAGTTCCTCAGCTTCATTGCGCGTCATTGTCTGAAGCGTCCCCGTTAAGACGAACGTTTTTCCGGCAAGCGGTTTTTCTTCTTGAGAAGTCGCCGGAAGATCCTCGCATAGAGCCAGTTTCTGCAATTCTTTTATCTGTTCTTCGTTATACTTAAAAAATGATATGATCGCCGACGCCGTCTCTTCGCCTATATCAGGTATAAGAGGCTGTTTTTTGTCTAACGTCGCTATAAAATCTTTCTCCGAAGCTTGAAGAAGTCGTTCTTTTGAAGAAAACGCGGTCGATAAAGATTTCATTTGTTCTTCGTTAAAGCTCAAATTTAGAGCGTCGATTATTTCGCCGATATCTTGATATTCATGTAAACGCGATTTATCTGATTGCAGAAGGGCTTGATAAAGTTTTGCGGCTTCCGTTACGCTTAAAGAGGGTATTAAAGATTTTCGCGTTTTGCCCGATATTTTAAAATAATCTTTTTCAGACGCTTCTATAATTCTATTTAGCGATCTAAAATGTTCCGCTAACGTTTTAACCGTTTTCTCTCCGGCATTAGGGATCCCCAAAGCGTATAAAAAATTAGACAGGGGTCTATGTTTAGATGCTTCTATCGCGTTCAAAAGGTTATTAGCGCTGACTTCGGCTATGCCGTCTAAAGAAACCAGCCGGTCGAAAGTAATTTTATATATATCCTTTATCGATTTGACGACGCCTTTTTCAAAAAGTATCGAAGCGTTACGAATCCCCAGCCCTTCTATGTTCATAGCTTTTTTAGAAGCAAAATGGATTATGGATCCTACTATTTTGGCCGGACATTCTATATTTATACATCTCAAGGCCGTTTTATCTTTTTCCTTTACGGCTTTTTTGCGGCATACGGGGCAGGTATCAGGCATTACGTAAGGCGTTTCGCCGCCGTTTCGAAGCTCGACTATCGGGCCTATAATTTCCGGAATAACCATGCCGGCTTTATGCAACCAAACCATATCTCCAATGCGGAGATCTTTTCTGGATATTTCGTCTTGATTGTGAAGAGTGGCTCTCGAAACAAGGGATCCGTCGACATATACGGGTTCTAGAACTGCTACCGGAGTAATAATTCCGGTTCTTCCGGTACTGGTTTCTATGTCTATGAGTTTGGTTCTGACCTCCGTAGACGGCAATTTAAACGCCGCAGCCCATCTGGGACTACGAGTGACAAAACCAATTTTTTTCTGTTTTTTTAGATCGTTGACTTTTACTACTATTCCGTCTATGTCGTATTCCAAAGACGCTCTATTTTCGGCCCATTGTTTCCAAAACGCTAATATATGGTTCGTTCCGACAGAAACGCTAAAATGAGATTCAACCGGAAAACCCCACGATTTTATAAGGTTCATAGCTTCTGAATGAGATTGAATTCCCTCAATTTCAGTGTTTAAGGAATACGCGTAAAAATCTAAGCCTCTTGAAGCGGCTATCGAAGAGTTTAATTGTCTGAGCGAACCCGCCGCGGCGTTTCTGGGGTTAGCGAAAGGACGCTCTCCGTTTTTAAGCCTTTCTTCGTTGAGCCTTTTAAACTTATCATGTTTTAAAATTACTTCTCCTCTGACTTCCAGTCTTTTTGGATAGTCGCCCTTAAGCTTTAAGGGCAGAGATTTAACCGTTTTCATATTAGCGGTTACGTCTTCTCCTACGTACCCGTCTCCGCGAGTGCTTCCTTGAACGAATATTCCGTCTTCATAAATAACGCTGACGGCTAATCCGTCAAATTTGAATTCGACGGTATATTCTATTTCTTCTTTGGATTCCAGCGATTCTTTCAGCCTGTTGTCAAACGCTTCAAGTTCCGAAGCTTCGAATATATTTGATAAGCTTAGCATCGGACTTTCATGGCGAACTTCTTTGAAATTTTCTAAAATTGATCCGCCTATTCTTTGCGACGGGGAATCTGGAGACGTTAATTCAGGATACAGACTTTCTATTTCAAGCAGTCTTTTAAACATAGCGTCGTATTCGAGGTCAGATATTTCCGGGGCGTCAAGAACATAATATTTGTAAGAATGTTCTTCTATATTTTTTTTTATTTGTTCGAGTTCTCGTTTTATTTTATCCATGTTTTTCTATTATATTGTATTTTAATTAAGCGTTTTAATATTTTTATTCTTTTTTTAAAAATGAACAAACGACGGTTTTAATCCCTTTTTTTAGAAAATCTACTTTCGCGGCGTGTTCGGTACAAGATATAATTTGTCCTCGACCAAATATAGCGTGAGTCACGACGTCTCCTTTTTTGAAAGTATCGGGAGATTCGCTTTCTCCCGAAGGAGAAAAACCGGCTAAGACGTCGCGGCGTTGTTTATGAAAACCGTAAAATGGCGATAGTTTGTGCAGAGCCTCGGATTTTCTTTCAATACATGACTGAGGCAACTCTTTCAAAAAACGAGAAGGAACCATAGATTCTGCAATTCCTTTATCGAGTCTTTTCGTAGCGTATGTCATAAAAAGAAGTTTTTCGGCTCTAGTTATGCCTACGTAAAAAAGCCTTCTTTCTTCCTCTATTCCTTCGGGATCTCCGAGAGACATGGAATGAGGGAGAAGCTTTTCTTCTAGTCCCGTAAGGAAAACCGCCGGAAATTCCAGCCCTTTAGTAAGGTGAAACGTCATAAGACTGATTTTGCCATCTTCGTCGTCCCAAGAATCCAAATCGGATATTAAAGCTATATGATTTAAAAATTCATATAAAGAAGCGTTGTCGGAACTGTCTTGAAACTCTTTAATAACGTTTATAAACTCGTTTAAATTTTCCTCTCTTGAGACGCCTTCGGCCGTTTTGGAAGGAGTTAGCAGATATTCTCGAAAAGCCGAAGCTTCAATTATATAATTTACGACGTCGTAAGCCGTTTCCGTCTCGGCTTTTTTTGAAGCGTTCTCGATTATATTTATAAAATGTTTAAAAGCGGCCAGGCGCTTTCCTGAAAATTCTTGAGAATCAACTAATAACGAACAAGCTTCAAAATAGCTTATTCCATCTTGAAGAGCCTTATCCTCAATTTTTTTTAACGCCGCTTCTCCTATGCCTCTTGGAGGAGTATTTATGATCCTTTTAAACGATATGTTGTCTTTTTGGTTTGTAGAAAGATTAAGGTAGGCTATTATATCTTTTATTTCCGTTCGTTTATAAAAGTCGTGAGAGCCTATTAAACGATATGGAACTCCTTCTTGCATGCATACTTCTTCAAAAAGTCTTGATTGCGCGTTTGTTCTGTATATGATTACAAAGTCTTTATAAGTTAATTTTTCTTTTTCTATTAGTTCTTTTATTTTACAGATAACGAACCTGGCTTCTGATCTCCCGTCCTTATGGATTGAAAGAGATATTTTTTCGCCCTTTTCGCTTTTTGTCCAGAGAATTTTTCCTTTTCGGTTTTTATTATGAGACATAAGGGCATTCGCCGCGTCTAAAATAGTAGACGTAGATCTGTAATTTTGCTCCAGACGAACTATTTGAGCGTCGGGAAAATCTTCTTCAAAACGCAAAATTATAGAAATATCCGCGCCTCTAAATTTATATATGCTTTGATCGTCGTCCCCAACTACGGTAATATGATTGTTGTTTCGGCAAATTTCTTTCATTAACATATATTGTACGAAATTTATATCTTGATATTCGTCTATCAATATATATTTCAATTGTTTTCTGAGCTTATCAGCGTAAGGTTTGTCGTCTCTAAAAGCTTTATAGGCTTTGACCAGGAGATCGTCGAAATCTAAAGCTTTGTTTATTTTCATCTTTTCGTTATACAGAGTAAATATAGAAGCTAAAGCTTTGCTTTCAAACGTTTTAGCCGCTATCGATTCCGGGCCTTGCAATCGATTTTTGAATTTTGATATTATAGCGGAAATTTTTACGGGAGAAAAAGATTCGTCGTTAAGGGCAGTTTGTTTTAATATTTCTTTTATTAAGCTTCTCTTGTCCGCTTCGTCGTATATAATGAAGTTGGATCCGGTTTCGGTTTCCGATTCTATTCTAAGATATCGCGCGCAAAATGCATGAAACGTATTTACGAACGGAAAATAACAGTCCGGAAGCATGGCGGTTATTCTGTCTTTCATTTCTTTTGCGGCTTTGTTCGTAAAGGTGACGGCGAGTATTTCATGCGGTTTGGCCGCTGAAGTTTTGATTAACCAAGCTATTTTATACGTTAGGGTTCTAGTTTTTCCGCTGCCGGCTCCGGCTAAAATAAGCATAGGTTTGTCGTTGTTAAAAACGGCTTCTTTTTGTTTATCGTTGAGTGACAAATCAAAATTTAAATCCAAAGTAATCCTCTTTGTAAAGTATAGTAATGAATTTTTGGCAATTTTATGTCGTTATGCTTTTCTTTCTTTTGGAAAATTAGCGGGTAAACTCGAAGTATCCTTCTTTTTAGCTCAATTGACTTTGTACGCAGCGTCTAGTTTTATATGGTCGCGTTTCTTTTAAAGGTTTTTTATAATATGAATAGAAATATTTTCTAATAATTAATAATTTAAAGTATAATTCAGAAACGCGTGAAAGATGTCTTCAGTTTTAAACACAGGAGCAGTTTTACGAGGGAGATATAAAATAGATAAGCTTATTTACGAGGCTCCCTTAGTAAATATATATTATTGCAGAGATCTCCATATGTCCGGCAGATTTTGGGCTGTTCGAGAGATGCAGATAGTCGCGGCGGATCCCGCCGAAAAATCTGCCGTAATTAATGGCTTTTTAAAAGACGCGTCTTTTCTGTCTCAAATTTCTCATCCATATATCGCTAAAGTTATGGATTTTTTTGCGGATGGGACTTACCTTTACATCATTAGAGAGTTTGTACCCGGAGCGGATCTCGCGTCTTTGCTCGAAAGCAGACATGAACCTTTCACGGAAGAACAAGTCGCCGGATGGGCCGCTCAAATTTCTGAATTATTTCAATATTTCTCTCTGAAAAAGCTTCCTCCGATATTTTTCCGAGAATTTAATATGGGCAATATAATAGTTAATCAAAAGTCAGAAATAAAATTGACTGACATAGGATTGGCTAAGATTTTTTACGGAGACACGGGTTTGTCCGCTATAGGACGTATGGGAGCTTGCGAATATGCGGCTCCGGAACAATATGCCGAACATCCGTCTTTCGATTCAAGAACTTTAGTTTATACCTTGGGAGCGTTTATGTATCACGCTTTAACGAACGTAAATCCATCTGCGGAGTCTGACGAGCCTCATCCGGCGAATATTTTAAATCCGTCGGTCTCAAGCGCGATGTCGCTAATAATAAAAAAGGCCGTAGAGAAGAATCCTCAAAAACGATATCAAACTATAGCCGACATGAGAAAAGCTCTTTCTTCAAGCTTAAAAACTAAAAAGCAGAGCGGCCCAGTTCAAACAAAAGCTTATGATTCGGAATCTTCTTCGTCTAATAATTTGTTATTCATTTCAGCGACTATTCTTTTAATGGGGATAATTATTTTTTTAGGGTATTATTTTTTTATCAGGTAGCGGTTAATAATGAAAAATTTTTTCTTTTACGCTTTATCGGTTGTCATAGGCCTGGCTTGCGCTTTTTATCTCGTAAGATATTTAAGACATGAGCATTTCGCGTCTAATGAGCTTTGCATGATGGCTTTTGCCGTTACCGTAGTCTTGTTTACGGTAGCGGGACATGTTTTTACCGTAAAATTTTCTGAAGAACCTGTTCTTCCTGAAGTATCTGAGGTTCCTCCGATAGAAAATAAAATTTTAGCCGACGGAAATTGGGGATGGCTTATGCCTGAAGAAGGAAGACTTAAAAGCGGTTATCCTTTAAAAAAAGAGAGAGTCATTATAGGCAGAGACGTAAAATGCGATATAATGATAAACGACGAGTCGGTATCGCGTCAGCATGCCGAGATTATGAAAACGGAATTCGGCTATAAACTTACTGATATGAACAGCAAAAACGGAATCTTTGTTAATAATCAAAGAATTTCTCAGGCTTATCTTCAAGATTCCGATTTGATTATAATAGGAAATAGAAATTTTACGATAAAGATACTTCAGCCAATTTATCCTCCGGAACCTGAAATTCTACAGTCCGATTTCGCTACCGCTAGGCTTGATCCGGGGGATAAAACTAATTTACCTATAGATGATACTGACGTTGGCATGTAAAATAGTAAGGAGGTAGTTTTTTCTATGATAAAAATTCAAGGACCGCCAAAAAGTTCGGCGCTTTTTTTCTGGACTGACAATACTTCCGATAAAGGAAAAATATATTACGCGTCGTTTTTCACAATATCTCCGGTTGAAATGGATATACAAGATCTTCATTTCCAGGACGAAAGCGTTAATTTTAGTTTTCCCATTATGGTTCATGAACCTCTTCCTTGTTCTAATATTGAAAAAATAATAAGCGACGCTAGAGAAAGAAACGCGGCTATAGTGGACTGCGGCAGAACTACCGTAAAATCAATACGAGCAAGAATGAAAAAAGCGTTAGGAGAATATCTTCAAGCCCTTATAGCTCATTTAGTGCAACTGCAGGAAAAGCAAAAAGATATGGCTTCAAAAAATGTGGTCGACGTCGACTTTGAAAATATAAAGAAAAAATTAAAACGAGCTTCTTCGCAGGAAAGGCTAAAAAAGTTTTTAGAAGCGGTCGACAAAATCAGGGAAGATCTTGTAAATAAAGATTCGGGAGAAGTTATTGAGAAAGATTTAATAAGCTTAAATAAATATCGCCTTGAGACGGAAGCGGATTTTGAGTCTTTTATGCAAGCTGCGGATAGAAAAGGCAAAATTGCCGATAGAATCGTGAGTCTTTATAAAGAACGTCTTATAAAAGAAAATGAAAGCTCTTCACAAACCGAAGTTTTTGAATTTGAAGAAGAGCTGTCTTCTTTATTTATTTTGAATAGGCTTGATATCCTAAGAGAAGAAATGAGGAAAAAACTCGCTAAAACAAACGAAGCTATAGCTATCGTCGAAGATATTTATAGAATAAAATATTTGAATCCGCCTTTTTGCAGCGACGACGATTTAAATAAATTTTGCGCGATTCTTACGGAAAAAGGAACTATTCCGGGCAATATTTCTAAAAAATATATTGATAAATATTTTATGGTTATAACTAGAAATTTTGCCGAAGCCGCAAAAATTCATAAGCAAATACAAGAAGCTGAAAAATCTTATTTTTCAGCTAAGGAAAAAGGAGAGTAACGAAAGATCTAAAAAGATAACGCTTATATAATTTATTTTTAACTTTTTTATATGAATTGGCTCGCCTTTTTTATTAATTATAACCTAAAAGCGTATGAAAATTCATACGCTTTTAGGTTATAAAAGTTTATTTGAGATATATCGGTTTTGAAAAGATGTACGGCTACGCGATGCCAAAACAATATGCCATGCTCAAAGAGGCTCCCTATGTCGTTATTCCTCTGTTCAAAGCAAAAGAATTATACGGTGAGTATGTCTCAAAGCTGAATCCCTTTGCGGCCATCTGGCGTGTGATTGAAAATCTCTTTCTGGCAGCGACGGCGGAAGGCCTGTCATGCTCTATGCGCATTCCGTTGAACAAAGAGCACGATACCGTCAATAAACGGCTAAAAGTGCCGCCCGCCTATATGATTCCCGTGTTTATCGGCATCGGCTATGCCAATCCAAAAGAGCCGCAATTGGAACAGTATGAACCGGATATCGACAAGCAAATTCGCTTTGGGAAATGAAAATGATTATAAAGGAAATTGAAGTAACAAATGTCATCACAAAATCCAACCTGCCCGTGTGTGAGTATTCCGTCAATCCTTATGTGGGCTGTACCCATGGGTGTCGGTATTGTTACGCATCCTTTATGAAGCGTTTTACAGGCCATACAGAGACGTGGGGAACCTTTTTGGATGTCAAGATCTGGCCGGAAATTAAAAATCCGAAAAAATACGCAGTCAAGGAACTTTTTATCGGTTCCGTCACAGACCCATATTTGCCACAAGAAGAACAGTACCGGCGCACCCGCACCTTGCTGGAACAGCTGAAAGGAAGCGGCGCAAAAATCAGCATTGCTACAAAAAGTGACCTGATACTGCGCGATTTGGAGCTGATACAGACTTTCCCATACGCTCGTGTTTTGTGGTCTATCAATACGCTGGACGAGAATTTCAAAAAAGATATGGACAATGCCGTCAGCATTGAGCGAAGGTTTGCGGCTATGGAAGTATTGCACCGAGCGGGTGTTCGTACAACCTGTTTTGTTTCCCCAATATTCCCCGGCATTACCGATGTAAAGGCTATTATTGACCGAGCCAAGGGACAATGCAACTTGATCTGGCTTGAAAACCTCAATCTGCGGGGCAGCTATAAAACGGAGATTATGGAGTACATACAGAAAACACACCCGGAACTGCTGTCTCTCTACCAAGAGATTTACCAGAAAGGAAACCGCGGCTATTGGGAACTTCTGGACGCAGAATTAAAAGCCTATGCCGCATCGATTGGCCTTGACTATGTGACAAACGATGACAGTATGACGCGCCCCTTTGAGGCGCCACCTGTTGTTGTCAATTATTTTTATCACGAACAAATTAAAAAATCAGCAAGGAAAGGCGGTGACAACCATGCCGGAATTGCCGGAAGTAGAAGCCATAAGACGAGTGATAGAGCCGCAGATACAAGGACTTGCGATTGAGCAGATTACAGTCAGCCGCCCGGAAGTGATTGCCCACCCTACCGCCGATGAATTTTGT
The DNA here is from genome assembly GCA_949288455.1 of uncultured bacterium. Taxonomy (GTDB): domain Bacteria; phylum Vulcanimicrobiota; class CADAWZ01; order CADAWZ01; family CADAWZ01; genus CASEKF01. The sequence continues at coordinate 41,576 of CASEKF010000007.1, read as the reverse complement.
CGTTGCCTTACGGGACAGTTTTTTGACAGTATGACACGCCGGGGGAAATTCCTTGTTATCCGGCTTAAAAGCAGCGATAAAATTATTATTCATCTGCGAATGACCGGCTGCCTGCTGGTAACACCGGCTGTCTACCCAGAAGAAAGGCATACGCATATCACTTTCCGGCTGAATAACGGCAAAGAACTGCGCTTTTCGGACACGCGCCGTTTCGGACGCCTCTGTCTGATTAGGAAAGGCGAAACGGATATATACAGCGGAATTGAAAAGTTAGGCAAAGAGCCGCTTGCCCCGAACTTTACTGAGGAACATCTGTCTGCCAGATTAGGGAAACGGGAAAAAGCGATTAAAGAATGTTTAATGGAGCAAAGCGTGATTGCCGGAATTGGGAATATCTATTCAGATGAAATCCTGTTTACGGCAAGAATACATCCATCGCGACCCGCAAACAGTTTGACCGGAGAAGAATGGAAACGACTTGCCGAGGTTATCCCAGAAAGGCTGTCGTTCTTTATCCAGAAAAATGAAATCACTCCGGAAGAATATTGGGAAACAAAAGGTCAGGATTATCGCAACACACCTTATTTACAAGTCTACGGACATGAGGGAAAGCCTTGTCCCATATGTGGCAAATTTCTTTGTCGAACTGTAATCGGAGGAAGAAGCAGTACATTCTGTTCAAATTGTCAAAAATAAACTGAATACCAGCCATCCGACTGCGGCCAGCGAAAGCAGTAAGTCTTGAAAAAAAGATTTACTGCTTTTTTGTTGTCCTGCTCCGTTCCCAGCCATTTTGATCCCTGCCGATTGTTGTAGTAAGTGAGGCTTATGTACCTAGAGATATTGCAAACAATCTGTTAGCGTATAGAACGATATAGGCATTATTTGAAAAACATTGCGCAAAGTATTTGATAAAAGGCAAAATACTTCGGATTTTGGAAAATAAAGCATGAAGTATCCTCCATACGACAAACTTTTCAAAAATCATGTGATAAAATAGGAGCATTATAGATATTTTCGTGCTTTAGGGGTGAAAAACTAATGCCATAGTGTGATATAAAGTTTCACATAGTTAAAGATACCACGCTAATCCCACGCTGACTTTTGCTCAACCGATACGCCGAGGGCTGGATAACAAGAAAAGGCGGTATGCGCCCCGCTTGCTCCGGCAGGAAAACAGGCTGACTTTTTGTGAATGGGAATGAACAAAAAATCGGCCTGTTTTCAGAGAACGGCGGCAGGTATATAAAGCCCCCGTCCCTCGTCCTACGCTCCGACTTATGGACAAAATGTCCCGAAGTTGTGGCCACACTCCCGGAAAATTAGCGTGACGGCGGGCAGGGCTGTCAATATATACTGTTTTGTAGCAATCGTATTTCTGAAAGCGCGATAATGTTCTGCGAAGATCATTGTAGGAGAAAATTCTCTAATCAGATTTTCAATTTGCATTCGAGAATATTTGTGACCGATATACCCTCGGTCAACCGGGCCGTTCCCATATTTACGCTTCAATTCGGTCTGACCAGACAAAAGTTAATCATCTTTTCGCCTCGCCTCTAATTTTATGTGTGTTGGTATATCCCAAAGATACAAGCCAGTCAAGGAAAAGGGCAATGATGATAATGAGTATAAGGCAAGGTACTTTCTGTTTTTTTGCTTTTCTGCGGGATATGAGATTTCGTAAAATCCGATTTAGATGTTAAGGCTCATGTATAAAAGCGGATAAGGATTGCCCTGTTCGTCAAGCTCTGTCCTTTTGTAAACCTGAAAGCCCATGTGTTCATAAAAGCCCTTGGCCTGCGGATTCTGCTCATTCACAGCCACCCGCTCTACGGCATAGGTTTTAATCCCATATTGGACCAGTCGCTTTCCCAGCCCCTTTCCTCGTTCTTCCGGGGAAATGAACAGCATTTCCAATGTGCCGTCCTCAATCCCCATAAAAGCCACGAGGCAGCCCATATCATCTTCGGCAATCATTAAATGAGCAATTCCACTGAGCGCCTGCGGCACATATTCTTTTATCTTTTTGATTTCACTGTCCGACAGGAACAGGTGTGTCGCTCTTACAGAACTTTCCCATACCGTCAGCAGCCGATTTATGAAATCCGCTGTCCTGTTTTTTGTTTCTACTTCAATGATTTTCATTTTTCCTCTTTGTATATCCAAGTTCTCATTTTCTTCCTCGCTGTGGGTTTGGATTTTTCAGCAAGTCCGATTTCTGCGCGATCTTTTTTCAGCCCATTTCTTTTCCTCGTCTGACAGCTTCTCATAGTTTTAGTTTAGCTTGAGCCGCTTGCGGATAAAGGCCATAGCCGCATGTTCCGGGTCGCTGTTTGGCTGGCTGTCATCGTCAATGTGGGCAGCGATCAGTTGCCTTAACTGCGGGGCAGTCAGACCGGGATTGTGCTGCTTCATAATGGTTGCGCTCACAGCGTCCACAATGGCGCTTGCCCCCTGTAACGGCACAGCAGATAATCGACGGATACTTCGTAAAACTTCGCCGGCTGGATAAGGGCATAGTGGCTGATATCCTTAAACTTGTCCCCCTCATAGCTGCGCCTAAAGCAGACTTGGAGAGATGGGGTTCTTCCGCAAGCTGTTCCAGCGTCCGGCCGCGCTCTACACGCAGGTCTTTCAGGCGTTCCTGTATAGATAGTTCCATGTTCTCTCTCCTTGTCTGCTCGATAAATGGGAAGTTGAGTTGTCAATATCACAGTCGCTTGATTTCATCAACAATCATAGCCACAGTTTTTTCATTGGTATCAATTCTAATTGTGTTGAGCGCTTGATATAACGGTATTCTTGAGCGGCTTCTCTCAATAATATCCGCAGTGCGAATACCTCTTTCAACATCATTTGATAATCTGTCCCGCAGGCTCTTTTCGTTTGCGACAAGTGAGATACAGTTCACAGCACAGTTCTTTGTATCTAATTTTTCAATAATTGAATTGATAATACTCTGCTCATGCATAACCCAGCAGAAAATAATATTTTCATATACCGAACATTTTAGAAAGTTGTTTAACAAATAGCAAATATTATCAATCGCCATAGCTTTGGTTTCATCGGTTACTTGGAAGGGACTTGCGTCCCAGCACCAATCCCCGTCAAGAAATACGCTATTCTGTAAATCTCGTTTAAGTTGTTGGCATACAGTTGTTTTTCCAACCCCCATAGTGCCACCAATCATATATAAGGTTTTCATCATTCACGCCTGCAAATTCCGATTTATCACTCTGTACTTATCATTGTGCTACAATTCAGAGAGCGTGGAAACAGGCTGTTTTTTAGGCCGATTTACCACCTGGATATACGGGGGCGGTCATTTAGGCGTAGACTTAGATTAGTTCATCGATGGACAGCACTTTGAAAACCAAATGACCGTCAGAAAAGGAATACCCCGGCTGGGGAAGCGCCTCAAGGAGCCGGACTTCTAGACAAGTTGTCCCGAAGTTATGGGGAGCGTGCCAACGCCGGAACACGCCGCAGAAATGGGGCAGGAAACCTTTTCGGGAAGAACGGCAGCGGAAAGCAAAACGGAGGGAACGCATAAAAAATAACCCTTACAAAAACTTGCCGCCGCTGGAACGCAGGCCGGACGGTTCTCTTTACCGCCCCGGCTGCGCCGCCAAGAAGGACAAGCCAAGGAGGTGATGAACGGGCTGTCCTGAGCGATCAACGCCAGCCTGAAACCCAAAGGTGGCACGTCGGGTCGCGGTAACTGCAGGGGGCTTAAAGATACTTCCTCACGGCCTCCTAAAAGATAACGCTTATATAATTTATTTTTAACTTTTTTATATGAATTGGCTCGCCTTTTCTATTAATTATAACCTAAAAAGCGTATGAATTTTCATACGCTTTGTAGGTTATAAAAGTTTATTTGAGATATATTAGTTTTGCATTGCGAAGAAAAGCATATAAAGCTGTAAAAGTCCGGTTAAAGCCATAGACAAAGCCAGAAGAGCTATTCTTACAAAGAATCTAAGGTGAAGAAGAGCAAACGCTTCGTCCGAACATTCCGCTATGACAAACGGTTTATTTTTGCTCGCTACAAGTTCTATTTTTCCGTTAATCGTCTTAAAGTGTCCTATTATTGATATTGATTTTCCGACGGTAAGATATTCTTCTAACGCGCATGCATATTCAAGTTTATCTCTCCATCTTTCGGGAAGTAGTTCTTTTTTTGCAAAGACCAGGAAACTTTGTTGAATTTCTCTATGAAATATGAGAAATCTTCCATATTCTGACAAGGCAGTCTCCGCGTTTATATATACGCATCGGTTTTTTTTATCTTTTATTTTAAAATTAATCGCTCTTTTGTCCAACCACGATTTAGCAAATTTTTTTCTTGTGCGAGGGTATATTTTCGTTCTGAAAAATACGCCTTTCGTATCGTCGAATAAACTACTAAGGGAGTCGCCGCTTTCCGCTGTGACTCCCTTTATTACATATCTGCCTTCAGCGGCGTTTTTTAACGCATAGATGGGGGTCACAGGAAGGTTGATATAGTCTTTTCTCAATTTCCATATATTCAAAGCTCTTATTATAAGAGGTATAGAATATGTTATAAAAAGAGTTCCAGATAGACCGATAACCGCCGTGATCCATTCCATTGTTACGCCTTATATTTTTTCCATAATTCGATAAAGCCTTCGCTGAGAAGTTTGTATAGAGCTTTTTCTTTTTCCGGGTCCCAAGGTTCCTGACGTACGAACGAAGTTTTATCGTCTCTATTGTCGACTCGCGCGATTGGAAGATAATATGTCTTCTCAGGCCTTTCTACTTTGATATATCCGGGTTTATCTGATTTTTCTATAAGATAAGCCATATCGTCGCAGCCGTATTCTTTGTACATAACTACGTCAGGCACGCAATGAGCGAGAATGCTTCCGGGATCGTTAGGATCTTCGCGTTCGCGATTTTTACGCCTAGATTCTTCAGGAGTAACCCAAACGTAAAGAATAGCCGCTTTTTCCAGAATATCGGGCGAAAGAAGAGCGAGATTTTTCTCATATCCCCAAGTAAGAGGAGGCGTGGAACCGTCGGCTCCTCCTCTTGCAAATTCTACGATAATGGTAGCTCCGTCAGTATTTTCAGGCATTTGATCTCTACGTTCTGTTTGCATTGTTTCATATTCCGATTTTAGAGCGTCCGCAACCGCTTTGAATTTGGTTTCGTCATAAAGACATTTTCCGTCTTTATAGAAGAAAGGTTCCGCTCCAAGCTCTATTCTAGCTTCGTCAATTCTATGGAAAAGACCGTAGATATCGGTATCTATCGGTTTCGATTTTTTGACCAGCATATCGTAATCTTGATTTAACATTAAAGTTAGAACGCCCCAGGTGATAGATTCTTTAAAATTGGCGTCCGGAGCATGATAGAATAAGTAATCATATCCTTGTTTTTTTAATTCTATATCTATTAAATGCATTATATGCACATAAGGGAAATCGTCCATTTGAGCGTTTTTCCCAAGATGGAAAATATTTTTCTTTTTATCCGCGTCCTGCATGCGGATAAATTTTCTTGTTTCAGACTTTCCTGACGCAGGAAGAGCCAATAAAAGAATAATATCGAATACTTCGGACATAGCAGCCTCCTATATGAGAATGGTCTATAAAAAAAATACCTGTTAAAGTACTTCTTTTTATAGACCAGGAAATCCTTTTTATATATGCGTATCCTTGCTTACGGTTTTTTTTACTTTCCTTGTATTGCTGAAACTAAGCTCGAGAAAAAAACGGCTGCGCATAATATTACGAATATCGAGGCCCCTATCATAGGTAAAAATACGCATACTAAACCTGCTATAGACCATCTCTTTTGGATTTCTTTAAATTCTTCCACGTCTCTAAAATGGACGTTTGTCCAAGCCAATTCATTTCCTTTTATTCCTAAATATATAGAAAATATTAAGTTGGCCAGTCCGCATGTAAACATGTTGGCAAAGAATATTACGATTGCCAAGCCTATATTAATAGGAATAAGCCAAATCCAATTAAAGAAAAAAGCTCCCCAATTCCATCCTTTTATATGTTCCATTAAAGCCGGATCATTTCCTGAAGGAAGCGTATCGTATTGAGTTTGATAGTTAGATTGTCCAAATTCTTGAATTTCGCTTCCTATCGCGTTTTCCGCTTTTGCCGCAGTTTCGCTTCCTATCGCGCTTTCCGCTTTTGCCGCAGTTTCGCTTTTATCTTGGGTATTTATTAAAGCGTTAGTTGTATTTAACGCATATTTAGTTAGATCGTTCATTTATATAAATTCGCCCGTTAATGATAATTTTTAATTTTGCTTTTGTTTTTGTCTATTGCAAGTTGTCAGACTTTAAAAAACGTCCGATAGCAATGAAGCGAAAAGAACTCCTCCTATCGTTACAAAAGCTATAAAAAACAGTAGAGATACGCAGATGTAAATTATTCCTGCGATAGTCCATTTTTTTTGAATTTCTACAAGTAACCTTATACTTTCATATTTCCTATATTTCCAAGACAGTTCGTTACCTTTCAGACCGAAGAAGACCATAGCTCCTATAGAGACCAAAAAGGATCCTATAGGAGTAATAAGCAAAGAGAGAACTAAGGATAATACGGTTATCGCAATCAAACTAATAATGCCCCAAGCCGGATTAATATTAAAAATTGCCCAAAACCAGGTGAAAATACAGGCTCCCCAATTAAATTTAGGCAATTTATCAAGATCATAAGGATTATTTCCTGAAGGCAAAGTCTCTTGATACAGCTCATTGAATATCGTAGAAGTTTGCTGAGCCGACTGAGTCATATAGCCGTTATTATTCATAGGCGTATGATCCGTATAATTAAATTGAAAAGGATCCTGACCCATATTGTTTGGGTTGTTATCCATTGTTTAGTTAACCTCCTAAATAATATCTAAAGTCTACTTATCTCTATAATCCCTATAATACCTAGAATTCTGTAAATAAAATTTAAGATTACAATAGTTCCGGCAATGATAAAGAAATACGTATTCCAAGTTCTTTGAAGATTTTTAAATTCTATATAATTCTCGTATTTCTTATATTTCCAAGTAAGCTCGTTTCCTTTATATAAAAGATATAAATTTATAACTAGAGTTAGAGGATAACAACCTAAAAGACTTAAAATTAATATTGCCAGACCTGATATTAATCCCCATAGTTTATTAACGTTGAAAAATAACCATAGCCAAGAAAAGCCGAAAGCTCCCCAATTTAACGGAGGCATACAAGTTAGATAACTTGGATCGTTTCCGGATGGAAAAGCCGAATATATAGAAATATGCTTATATTTCTCTCTTGAGGCTTTACCCGTAGGATCTTCCGCTATTGAATTGCTAGTCCGTTCCGGCTCTAAAGTCTTAGCCGATGCAATTTTCGGAGGTTCGACTGACGTAATTTCGACATTGGGAGCGTTTTGCATTTGTTCCGAATCGCTTTGGCTTTTCGATTGATCGGCTTTTATAAAAGCTCCTGAGGCAGATTGTTTATTAAAAAGCCCCTGAGAATTATATTTTTCACGCTGTCTTTCGCTATTATTAAAAGAGTCCATACGATATGAATAAACCTCCTCTACGAGAATTATCGTTAAGAAAATTTATAGAATCTTGAACGCTTAATAATTGACCGCTAATAACCCCATAAAAAGATAAAATCAGTTCTCTTTTGATTTTAAAAACAAATAATCGGCTTCTATATATTCTTTCGCTACGTCTTTAATTTCATCCGGAAACGAAGGTTCCGCAATGAGCGCCGCCGCAAAGAGAGCGCTTTTATCGTAATATTTTCCGTTTTTATTTTCTTCTTTTACGAACGCGTCTACTTCTGCCATCATCTCTTTCATTTTAGCCTTTTCTTCGCTGGAAGCTTTATTTATAAGAAGGCCCAATTTTTCTCCGATTTCCTCCAGTTTTTTTTCATAATCGACGCCTGTCAGTTCGCTCATAAGATTCCTCCTAAATTACAATATTTATTTTTAAGTTATTTATGCAGATTCTTCGGAAGCGATAAAAAAACCTGCTTAAATTTAATAGTCCACTTCTGATAAGAATAAAGCGTGGGGCGGGGCGGGGGAATGTACTAAAGACGAATCCTTAGTCGCTATTATTTTTAGTATTTCGTTTTCCTTGCATTTTCCTCTGCCGATGCGTATTAACATCCCAGTCATCATACGCACCATACTTCTTAAAAACCCGTTGGCCGCAGTTTCGTAAATTATTAAGTATTCTATCCAAGAAGATTTTATGGGTATTTCAATTCCTCCGTATAAGTTTACAAATTCTTGTCCGGTATAAATATTTGAAGAGAATACTCTTCTAATCGTAGATCTGTTGTCTTCTACGCATGACGAAAAACCTTTAAAATCTTTTTCTCCTATGAATAAATTAGCCGCTGATTTCATAGAGTCTATATTAAGTTTTTCTCGTATATTGTAAACGTATTCTTTCCCTATTGCCGGAAAGTCTTTTAAATTAAGTATATAATACCTGTAAGTTCTTTTTTTTGCCGAAAAACGCGCGTGAAAAGAGTCGGGAACATATACGCAAGATTTTATTATAATTTTCTCTCTCAAAATCGCGTTTAAAGCTCGTTTAATTTCATTTGGCGGCATCTTACCTGAATATTTAAAAGAAACCGTTTGATTTAACGCATGAACCCCGGTATCTGTACGTCCTGCGCCTATAGTAAGAATATTTTCGCTTAATATTTCGGATAAAGTTTGCTCTAGTAAATCTTGAACCGTAGGTAAACGAAGTCTCTTTTGTTTCTGAAAGCCATGAAAAAAAGAACCGTCGTATTCTATAATCATTTTTATATTCTGCATAATTTAAACGGGTATTTATAGAATGCTCAGAATTATTGGAATGGCATATAACTGCCGCGTATAAATTTTAGTTTTCTTCGGTTTTAAGCATTATTTCCAGCTTTAATCTTTTATATTCTAATTCCTTGTTTTCAGCTTCCTTTTTAGATACCGCTCCCTCATAATATAAATTTTGATACTTCTTCATCTCATTTTCCGCTTTTTTAAGACGTTCTTGATCAGAATTGGCTATAACTTTTTTACTTTTATTTTGCGGAAGTTCTTTATATCCATGCTTGGAAAGAAAGGATCTCAATTCTTGTATTTTTCCAGTCTGAATATCCAATCTTTTCTTAAGGTTAAGAACTTTCTCTTTTTGATTTTTCTCTTTATTTATATTCAAGTCGTATTCGTGTTTGCTTATAAGGTTATCTTTATAAAATTTTTCGCTTTTCCGAGCTTTTTTATGCGTTTCTTGCAATATATCGGTTTCAGTTTTAAGATAGTCATTTAAGATTTTGACGCTGCCGGTCAACATAGAAAGTTCTTTTTGTTTCGCTTTTGCTACGCTTTCTATATTTATTGAGGAATTGTTTAACGTTAAAGGGTCGAAATAAAAAGATACGTTTGGATCTATAGCGAGCAAGCCCGAAGTTTTTCCTATATCTATATACCTTCCTTTTCCGTCGGTTACTTTTATATCTACATGATCTACCGCTATCGTACCTATTGTCATACCAGGCTCGACTATCGTTCCTACTTTTACGGAAGGGAAAGGGCAAAGATGTCCAAACGTTATAAAATATCCTTCGGGCGTCAGAACTGTGATTCCCCATTCTTTATCGCTCCAAGGAACTATCGAGGTTACGACGCCTTTCCACCCTGAAGGAACCGGAAAATCTTTTAAAAGTCCAATATCGTAACCAAGATGATAACCGGCTTTTGACCTATATATGGAAACGTCTCTCCAATCGTTAAACCAACCTGTTATTACGGCGTAAGGATCCATCGTCTTTATTTTTTTTAGATAAGACTCAAGATCGCTTTCTTTCGAACGGACAGAGCCGGCTTCTAAAGTTTCTCCTAAAATCAGGAGAAGCGTAAGCGTTAATATGATTGCAAATAACTTTAATTTCATATAATTACTCCCCCCCCCCGATTCAAACCGCGTTATAAAAATAATGAAGCGATAGATAAATAGTTTGCTCTGAACAAAATAATATTTGCGGTTGATTTTGTCAACGTTTATTTTCTTCTATAATTTTCAGTATTTTCTTAGCGTCGCTTTCTAAACGCGAAAATATGCCGTCCATATATTTATCAGCCGCGTCTTGAATTTCTTTCGCCTGGTTTTTAGCGTCCGAAGTAATTTTCATAGCTTCCGCTTCCGCTGAATTTTTCAATTCCAAGCAATACCGTTCGGCGTCTTCTTTAACTTTGAGCGATTCTCCATTAGCTTGTTTTAGTATATTTTGAGCTTGTTCTTTAGCTCTTAAAACTATTTCGTTTTCCGCAATTTTTTTTGCCGCTTCAGCTTGAGCGTTTCTTAATATTTCATCCGCCGCTTCTTGCGCTTGCCTTAGATGTTTGTCCGCTTTTAATTTAGCTTCTTTAAAGATTTTATCGCTTTCCTGAGAAATTGATCGCGCCCTTTTCATTTCATCCGGAATAGCTGATCTGCAGTTTTCTATCAAACTGATAAATTTATATCTATTGATAAAAGCTCGCTCTTCAAAAGGCCATATTAAAGCCGGAGCGTTTACAAGCGCATTTTCCATTTTATCCAAAATTCTGAATATGCTCATTTTTAAAATTCCCGTTCTTTCCACGTTTAAAATTTTTCTCGGGATTCTAACTTTGATTCTATCTTTTTAATAAGAAACTGCTCGGTGTTTTCGGGAAGAAGATCTTTTGCTCTGCCTCCATGTCTATATATTTCTTTAATTTTGCTAGAACTTAGAAAAGCGTATTTATCTTCTGTAATCATAAAAACGGTTTCTATATTATGTTTTAATTTTTTATTCATAAGAGCCATAGAATATTCGTTTTCAAAATCTGACACAGCTCTTAATCCTCTTATTATTATATTTACTTTTTTAGTTTCAAGATAATTGACTAGTAGCCCCGAAAACGTTTCTACGCGAACCGTAGGGAACTTTTTCGTAGCTATTTTTAAGAGTTTAACTCTTTCTTCAATAGTGAAAAGAGGAATTTTACTGGAATTTCTTAACACTGCTATTATAACTTCGTCAAAAAGACCGGCGGAGCGTTCTATTATATTCATATGTCCCATAGTCACGGGATCAAAGCTGCCTGGATAAACTGCCGTTTTCATTTTTAAACCTCTTGAGTATGATTTTTTAAAAATGTTAAAGTCGTTTGGCCGTATTTTCTTATTTTTAATATTTCAAAAACTTCCGACGTAAGCTTCGTCTTATGATAATGTTCTATTATGATAAGGCCGTCAGGTTTTAAAATACGTTTCTCAAATATACCCCGAATAACTTCGTCGTAATATTCGTAGTTATAAGGCGGATCTATAAAAATAACGTCGAAGGAGTCGCTTAGTCTTTCTTTTATAGCTTTTATCGCTTCAGAATTGATAGTTTTACATAAAGAATTCAGACCTATATTATAAAGATTTTCTCTTATTATCGAAAGAGCATATTTATTTTTATCGACGAAAACGACGCTTTCAGCGTTTCTGCTTACCGCTTCTATGCCTATAGTTCCAAAACCTGCAAATAAATCGAGAAATCTAGCCCCGTGGATTTTATCTCCAAGTATGTCGAACAAAGCCTCTTTTATCATCTGAGAGGTAGGTCTTATATCTTTTGCAGAAGGAGCTTTTATCTTTCTTCCCCTTAAGCTTCCTCCTTGTATCCGCACGTTTTTGCCCTCCTTTTTAATGAATCATTTCAGACGGTTTTTCTGATATTAGACGCATTTTTGTCTTGACTTCAGGTTGTTCGATATATTCGGGATTAGATTTTAATATAGCCAAAGCGTCTTCACGCGCATATTCCGCAATTTGTCCGTCGCTTGAAAGGTCGGCTATTTGAAACTCAGGAAGTCCATGCTGCCTTGTTCCGTAAAATTCGCCCGGCCCTCTGAGCTCTAAATCTTTTTCCGCTATTTTGAAACCGTCGCTTTCCGAGACTATAACGTTCATTCTGGCGCGTCCTTCCAAACTTAACGAGCCTGTTACAAAAAAACATTTCGATTCGTAAATACCCCTTCCTATTCGTCCTCTCAGTTGATGGAGCTGAGCTAATCCGAATCTTTCGGCGTTCATAATGACCATAATCGTAGCGTTTGGAACGTCGACTCCTACTTCTATTACCGTAGTTGAAATCAGAACGTCAATTTGATGGGAAAGGAATGCGGTCATTATTTGTTCTTTTTCGGTATTTTTCATTTTACCATGAATCAAATTTACTCTAACGTCTGAAAATACTCCGTTTTTAAGTTCTTCCGCGGCGGTAAGAGCCGCTTTAGCTTCTATTTTATCAGATTCGTCGATTAAAGGGCAAACTATATATGCTTGTCTGCCTTCTTTTATTTCCCGTTTTATATATTTGCAAGCGTCTAACAGTTTGTTTAAGGGAACGCAGTACGATTTTATTTTTTTTCTGCCCGGCGGAAGTTCGTTGATCGCCGACGACTCAAGATCGCCATACAACGTCAGAGACAAAGTCCTGGGAATAGGGGTAGCGGTCATAACAAGCATATCAGGATTCGATCCTTTTTTCTGAAGTTCGGTTCTCTGCAATACTCCGAATCGATGTTGCTCGTCTATGACTACAAGCCCCAAATTGGCGAAAGTTACGCCTTCTTGTATTAAAGCATGAGTCCCTATAACGATTTGCGCGTTTCCTAAAGCTATATTCTGATAAGCGTCCTCTCTTTCTTTCTTTTTTGCGCTGCCGGTAAGCAAAGTCAGAGTTAAACCGTATTTAGATAAATATTGCGAAAATTTTTTAAAATGTTGAATAGCAAGAATTTCAGTAGGGGCCATAACGGCTACTTGAAAGCCGCTTTTAGCCGCAATGTATGTCGCCGCCGCGGCTACGATTGTTTTGCCTGAGCCTACGTCTCCTTGTATCATCCTGTTCATTGGACTAGGAGAGGCAAGATCTAAAATTATCTCCTTAATAACTCTGGATTGAGCGGAAGTTAGAGAAAATGGAAGTCCTAATTTGAATTGTTCAAGAAGATTTTTATCTAAATTATACGTTCTGTTTTTTAAAGTTTTCTCTTTACTTAATTTAAAATAAAGAGCTCTAAGCTGGTAAAAAAAAAGTTCCTCATATTTTAAACGCGTTCGCGCAGACGTCAAGGATTCGATTGAAGCCGGAAAATGGATATTTTTTACGGCTTCTCTATAATCCATTAACTCGCGTTTTAACCTTATATGAAGCGGAATTACATCGTAAAATTTTTCGTAAAAAACGTCGATATTCGTTTTAACTATTTTTCTTATCGTTCTTTGACTTATAGTTTCTGAAAGAGGGTATATTGGAACGATTCTATTTGTATGAATGCTGACTTCAGATACGGCTTCTATTTCCGGAGAGGCTATTTCGAAGCCTCCGGTTTTCAGCTCAGGCTTACCGGAGGCATAAATTAAGTCTCCAATCGCCATTGCTTTAGTTCTATATGATTGGTTGAACCAGGTTAGCGCAACTGTTCCGGTGTCGTCAGAAGCAATAATATTGCTGATACTTAGGTTTCTCCTTATTTTCCGCTCTTTTTTTGATATAATTTTTACCAATACGGTTTCATATTCTCCCGGAGACAAGTCTATAATCTTTTTTAAATTGCTCCTGTCTTCATATCTTCTAGGATAATGAGAAAATAGATCGCCTGCGGTGTTTATTCCAAGGGATTTTAATTTGCTGCCTAATCCTGAGCCGACGCCTTTCAAATATCGCGCGTCGCTTGCAAGAGAAGGGGAGACTTTCATTGATAACCCGGCTTTTGCATCTCTAAGTTTTTGTTTTTGCAAAGCCGTTTTTTGAACGTCGGGATTACGTTCGTCAGATAAAAATCGAGCCTTTACCGATTCTATAATTGTTTTTCTTTCTGACGTTCCGGAGTTTTCGTATCGTCCGACAGATTCGGCGGCTTTTAAATAAGAGTCTCTATTAATTTCTCCAGCTTGGAAAGCCTTAGACAGAAAAGATAAAATATATTTATCTATTCCGCCCATTACAGCTAGATTTTTGAAACCTGTTTTCTCTTCAAGAGCAATCGGTTTCGCAAGCATGTCGATATAACTCGTCATAAAATTTTAACCTTCCGCCGCGACCGATAGAATGTTTTTCCCGGAAGATTGAGCTAGCATGTCTTCGGCAAAACGTTTTATGATATCGCGAGCTATCATTCTTTCGGCCAGCTTAATAGCGTTAAAAACCGCGTCTGACTTAGCTCTTCCATGAACTTTTATACATATGCCGTCGACTCCGAACAACAGAGCTCCTCCATGTTCCGAATGATCCATATTTATTTTCAATTTATTAAATACGCCTGACATAAGAAGAGCCCCAAGTTTCGCCGTAAAACTTTCGGCTACATATCGTTTTATTAATTTTGTCATAAGTTCTCCGGTGCCTTCGGCCGTTTTTAAGATCATATTTCCGACGAATCCGTCCGCAACCGCTACGTCGACTATTCCGTTCATAATTGTGCCGGGCTCGACGTTTCCCTTAAAGTTCAAATCCGAAGAACTAAGCAGTTCGTACGTAGACTGAATAAAAGAGTTTCCTTTATTGTCTTCCGAACCGATATTCAACAGCCCAACGCTAGGTTTTTTGATATTGAGTATGTTTTTTCCGTAAGTACAGCCCATTTTTGCAAATTGCAAAAGATATTCGGGTTTGCATTCCGGATTAGCTCCTGCGTCAAGCAAAATAGTAGGCTTATTAAAAGTGGGAAGTACTACGGCTAAAGCAGGCCGTTTTATTTTAGCCGTTTTTATACGCCCTACATGCAATACCACCGCTTCTAATAGAGCTCCCGTGTTTCCTGCCGAAATTAAAGCGTCGGCTTTTTTTTGTTTAACTAACTCCGAAGCCACTATAATAGACGCTCTTCTTTTTTTTCTTAATGCCATAGACGGACTTTCATGCATTTCAACGTATTCGTCAGTATGCTCAATAGATATATTTTTGATTCCGTCAGGTAAATGACGTTTAATTTGTTTTTCGTCTCCGACTAAAATAATGTGAATTTTCTTATTTGCCGACGCCTCAGCGGCTCCTTTTATTATTTCTCCGGGGGCATGATCCCCGCCCATCGCGTCTATTGCTATTTTCATTAACGAAACTCCAAATCCAAATATAAAAATTAACTAATTTAATAAAATGTCTAGTTTGTAAGTTCTTTTCCGTTAAACTGTTTTATTCTATTTCGAATTATAAAAATCTTTTGTTTCGTCGATATATTTTAAAGATAAGGTTCTAGCGCCGTTTAGTCTTTAGTCCTTTGTCGCTAAGATTTTAAAGGTTTTTTTTTCTTTAATTAAGAACTTATTCTCCTGTGTATATTTAAATCCTTTTAACTAGGGAGGAAGCATTTTGTTAAGAAAATATTTAACGATATTTTGTATAATTTTAGCCTCGGTCAGTTTCTCAGTTGCGGAAGCGGCGAAAAAAGCCTCGGGCAAAGCCGTAGAATATTACCAGCAAGGTTGTACTTACGAAAGATTTGGAATGCTGGACAAAGCTTTAGAATCTTATGAACTTGCGATAAAAGCGGATCCTACGTTAAATGCGGCCATTTTCAGACTAGCTTCGATTTACGACATAAAACGCGATTTTAAAAAATCAAAAGAATTATATAAACAGATTATAGCGAATAATGAATCTTTCTATCTGGCTTATAATAATTTAGGAATCGCGGAATATAGAGACGGAAATCCGGAAGAAGCTATAAAAAATTGGAAAATGAGTTTGAAATTTAATCCGACTCAAGCGGACGTTTTTAATAATTTGGGACTTGCGGCTATAATGCAAAATAAATATGACGAAGCTATTAAATATTTCGACAGAGCTTTGGATTTGAAACCTCTTTTTCTTGGAGCATCTAAAAATAGAGGTTTTGCGCTTTTTAAAATTGGACATTATGCGGAAGCTAATAATCAGCTGCATAAAAACGCTTTGGCTTTTGCTTATGACCCTTATTCTCTTTATAATTACGCAGAATTTTCGATGAATTGGCATAATTATGACACGGCTGTAAATTTTTTTGAAAAAGCTTTGGAAAAAAGAAACGATATTCCCGATTTTTACAATGCCGCAGCCCTTGCTTACGCCTACGCTGGAGATTTTGATTCTGCGGAAGAGAAATTGTCGTCGTCTTTTGAGCTTAAAGGCTCTGCCTTTGGATATGAAAAAGCGTTCGGAAGGGTTTGTCAACTTAAGGGAGACGACGACAGGGCTTTAGAACATTATTTAAAGGCGATGAAACTTAACGATAAAGACCCGGAATTGGCGGCTTGGTTGGGGACTTTATACGCAGATATGAAGCTTGAAAATCAAGCTATTTCTCTTTGGTCGTCTTCCATTGCCAAAATAGGATTTAGCGAGCCGGTAACCCTTGCGAGGGCAGAGTATTATATCTCTAAAGGCGATTACTCTTCCGCTCTTAACGACGTTCAATCCGTTCTTTCTAAAAACCCTTCGGAATTTAACGCGCTTTATTTAAAAGGAGAAGCCTATTTAAAGCAAGGACAAACTAAACAAGCTATGGAATGTTTTGATTTATCTCTGAAAGCATGTCCATATTTTAATTTGTCTGCCGAAAAATTAGCCGATATTTATGGAGAATTAGGAAATTTTAAACGGTCTACTCAAATTTTGTCTGAAGCGATAGAAAAAAATCCGTCCAGCCCTAGTCTTTATTGCTCGTTAGGTCAAATTTATTTAAAAATGGGGAATTCTGCCGCCGCAATACAAGCCTGGATGGATGGTTTAGCTATGGACGGAACATATGCCCCTATATATTATAATTTAGGCGTCGTCAGCTTGAAGGGAGGCGACAGAGCCGAAGCCGAGAGATATTTTAACGCTTATTTGAGACTTGAGCCGGAAGGAGAATATGTCTTAGACATTAAAAAAGCTTTAGAAAATTAATAATTACTGTATTTTAATATTCCTTTTTTATAGGTCGCTTGTATTGTTAGATTTTTAATTTTTTCGTCGGGGCATTTATAAGGATTGCTTGAAAGCACAGCAAAATCAGCGTAGGAACCTTCTTTTAAGGTTCCTATTTTATTTTCGCCGAATGAAAATTTAGCGGCGTTAGCCGTGAATAAGTCGAAAGCTTCTTTCTTTGTCAGTTTTTGGTCGGAATCGAGACGGTTTACGGCCGCATGAATGCCGAGAATAGGATTCATGTCGGTTACGTTAAAGTCGGAGCCTCCTCCTAAAACGATCCCTTTTTCCAACATCGTTTTATAAACGTTTGTTTTTCGGTTACCCAGTCTAACTTTATAAAGTTCGTCTCCCCATAAATATTCAAAAATGGGCTGAACTGATAGATAAATTTTATTTTTATATATTAAATTAAGGCTTTTTTGAGAAAGCAGTTCGCAATGCTCTATTCTATGTCTCGAATTTTCATTTGGATATTTTGTTAAAATTTCATTATAAATTCTGGATATTTGTTCGACAGCTCGATCTCCTATGGCATGAAAAGACATTTGGAGTTCGGCAAGATGAGCTCTTTTAACTAAACTAAACAAGGCTTTGTCGGAAAAATAAAGTTTGCCGTTATTAGAAGGATCGTCGCAATATGGCTCCGATAGAGCCGCCGTAGAGCCGCCGATAGAGCCGTCCAGCAAAATGCAGCCTCCTATTCTTTTAAGCCCTCTTTCTTTTACCCAATTTATATTTACGGTTTGAGGATACAAAATTATGCCTAAGATAGATTCGGAAGCTCCTTCTTTTTCTTTTTTCAGCATAAACTCAGGATCTTCCATGCCCCAACCGTCTCCTCCTTCAAGGGCATGAACGGTCGTTATTCCATTTTTAAACGCTAACTTTTCGGCCGTTTCAAAAGCTCTTTGTCTGTCGCTCTCGGTATATGTTTCGAATATTTTTTTGTTTATCCATATCAAAGACTTATCTTGAAATATACCGTTTTCCGTATACTTATTTTTTAAATTTTCAGGTATTTTTAACAGGCCTAAAGCATATGAATTGACAATAATAGAATGGCGATCAGCTCTTACTATAAAGATAGGTTCAGTTTTAGAAATAACGTCGAGCGCATATCGATTAGGTTTAATTTTCCAAAGTCCGTCGTCGTAGCCGTATCCTTTATTTTTGCCTTCAGTTCGCATTATGGCAATGATATCGTCGATATTTTCGACTTTTTTTAAATCCGTTCCATCGAGTTCCAGCGCGCTATGCAAAAAATGCGTATGTATATCTATAAACCCAGGACTTAAGAAACAGCGATTTAAATTTATTGTCTCGCAGTTTGAATATAGTTCCGGATTTATGTTGAACCTTCTTATAATTCCGTTTTCAACAGCTATGGAACGTATATCTTTGTTATCAGAGTCAAAATTAACGAATATTTTCATTTATTAAGTCCGTCATTTTTAAAACTATAATCCCTATCTTTTTTAGACTTTCCGACGATATAATATTTATGTCGTCGTCTTTTGTATGCCATTGAGGAAAGGAAAAATCTATGATGTCTATTGCGGGTATTCCTTTAGCTAAAAAAGGTACATGGTCGTCTTCAACAAAAATGGTAGAATACGATAAAGATTGTTCGTTGCCCGTTTCTTTCGCCGCTCTAGTCAGCAGCTCAGTTAATTTTGGATTGGAAAAACCTTCAAAATCAATTTTAACGTTTTTTTTGCCAATCATATCCAAGAGAATTAAAGCTCTTATATTTTCAGGTTTTTCAATTTGAGAAACATATCTTTTGCTTCCGTAAAGTCCGTCGTTGATAGACCACGCGTTAAACGCCTCTTCGCCGTCTAAAAAGAGCAATTCTAAGTCGTCTTTATACTTTTTAGTTTTTAAAATTTCCGCAAGCTCTAAAAGCACTGCGGTTCCGGAAGCGTTATCGTTTGCTCCTTGAAAAGTAAAATCTTTAAAAAATTTAGATTCGTAATGCGCAGCAATAATGATTTTTTTGCCTGTTTTGCCTGATCCCTCGATATGTCCGGAGATATTCGTCATCTGTATCTTGCCTATAGGGGTAGAAGATAAAAAATTGTCTTCCGTTATTCTTATTCCATTTTTAGATAAGCGAGTTTTTATATAATTTTTAACTCTTTCTAAATTCTTGGAACCGCTAGGCCTGGGTCCGAACGAAAGAATAGCCTTACAAGTTTCATACGCTTGTTGCCCCGAAAAAATATCTATTCCGTGACAGGCAGATAAAACAAATAGAAATAGCAAGCAATTTATTAAAAAAAAATTTTTTATAAACTCGATTGTTTTTTGAAAGTTACTTCCGTATTTGCAGGGATGCTTTTTGTTATCCACAAATTGCCTCCTATAACTGAATTTTTCCCAATAGTTATTCTCCCTAAAACGGTCGTGCCGGCATATATTATAACTCCGTCTTCAATGATAGGGTGTCTTGGCATTCCTTTGATTGGATTTCCATTTTCGTCGTTTTTAAAACTTTTCGCTCCTAAAGTGACTCCTTGATATATTCGGCAGCCGGAGCCTATTATACATGTTTCTCCTATTACCACTCCGGTGCCATGGTCTATAAAAAATTTTTTGCCTATATCGGCTCCGGGGTGTATATCTATACCGGTTAAACTGTGCGCGTACTCGGTTATTATCCTAGGAATAACGGGTACGTTCAATAAATATAACTCATGAGCTATCCTATAATTTGTAATCGCGAAAATTCCCGGATATGAAAATATGCATTCTTCAGCGCTCGTTGCGGCAGGATCGCCTTCATAAGCGGCTTCGGCGTCTTCCATAAGCTTGTCCTGTATGGACGGAAGAGCCTGCATAAACATGGCTGCCGTATTCTTGGCTTTTTCTTCACATTGGTCAAAGCGGCATGCATCCAAAGAACAATTATTTTTGCTTACGGATTTCATAAAACAAAATCCTCTTTGTATCTCTCTAGCCAACTTTCTATAAACTTTATCGCTTATAACTGATAAGTTATCGGAAATTAGACTTATGGGTATTGACTCTTGAGTAAAGAACCCGGGAAAGAGCATGCTTCGTATAAGTTCTACAAGCTCTAAAATCATTTGTTTTGACGGAAGAAAAAAATCAAATTCGCGCTGCGAAAAAACGGGAAATTTATCCGTCGTAGTTTTCGCCAGTTTGGCCGCGAGAATTTTAGTCATATTATTTTTTTCAAAATTACAATATTTATCATACATTTTTTTTACGACCGAACTTTATATTTTAATCTCGACCGCTACGGCTTACAACAAGCTTAACGGCCGCATAATAAGAGCAGGAGCGATTCCAACGGCTATCGAGACGAAATTAAGAAGAATTAGTCCCGTTTTATCCATAAATGGAATTTCTTTTTTAGGCATATCGTCCGTAAGTTTGTAAGAGATTAAAGGAGATATGAGCTTATAAAGATATAACTCAGTCAAGATAGGCATCAGCAGAAAAAGAATTAAAGGGAAAAAAGACGCTTTATACATAGCCGAATATAATATTAAAAGATAAGGCACAAACGACGCCGTTCCAGGAAGAAAAATAGCGGATAACGCGCTTGTAATAATAAGAGGAGCAATATTGAAATTTTCCGCTTTATAGTGATTTTCCAATAGAAAAGCATACATAAGAGCCGATACCGTAATTATGCAGGCAAATAACGAAATTATAGAGCTTATATAAATAGTTTCCGAAGGGATAGAAAAAGAAATTATGATCGCATACGAATGTATTATCGAATAATTTACGCATGTTTTTATATGATTTTTATCTTTGAATACTTCGATTATTTTAAATAAAAGGGCTACCACGCAGACTATTATAATCAAAGGGTAGAAAGTTCGAAATTCTAAAGGATATGCGGCGATAAGTTTAATAACGATAATTAAGCCGAGCTTTATAGCTATAGAAATTTTGAAAATATCTTCGCCGTCTTTAACGTCCGAATCTATAATCCAAGAATCGGCGTAAGGAACGCCCGTAAGAATTATAGATGCGGCTATAATAAAAAAAAATATTGTTGAATATAAACTAGAATTTTTTAAAAACGAATTTCCAAAATAGAATAAAATAGAAGCTATAATTATACATGCTATAGAGATTCCGGGGAAAATAAACTTGCGTTTTCTAGCCTGCAAATCGGTTTCCATAATACAAAAACAATATATAAAACATATTAAAGCTACGCTGAAAAGCAGAAAATTCATACTTAAGATAAGAGCAAGAGCCGAGCTTTTCATAAACATCGCTTTCGCTAGTTTATTTGGATCGATATAAAAAGACGGGTACAGAGAAAGACAGAAAGACGCTACCGCAACCGCGATTAAAATTATTAAGTTGCAGCTATTTACTCCGACAAATTGAATTTTGCCGTTCGATAAATTTTCATAACGAGTTGGTATATCTAATGATAAATCTAACAAAATAGATTCCGAAGTCACGTAATAAACATATAATAAATAAATCGAAAAAATTAAAATGACTAACGATGTGAAAATTTTAATAAGATTTATGTCGTCGTTTACTAAATTACGGTTGAATTTAATAAAAAGCCCGGCAACAAGAGGAATAATTATTATTAAAAGACTTAAAATTAGTTCCATTCGGACGAATACCTTAATTATATAATATTTAAATATTTCGGAAATAACTTTTAACGCTAGATTTTTTTCTGATTCTAAAATATATTGGCGCCGCGGATATAAAACCTGCTAAAGAAAAGCCTATGCATAAATAATTAGTCCAGGTAAAGTTAATATATCCGAAATACACCCCGAACGCGTTTAATTCAGAAATTATAAAAAATGCCGCTATACATACGATCGATATAATATTTCCGGTAGAAAACGACGACGTAAACGTTGTTCGTTTATTGAAAAAATTACTGCTTATCAACATTATCACTTTAGAAACCGCAAAAGACGTTAAAAAAGCTGAAAAACATATTAAGGATATAAAAATAAAATTTAAATTTGTCTGAATCGTCAACATATTTCTTATATAACTTGAAAACGGAGGAACGCCGGATACAGCTAAAATATACGCGCTATAAAGAGCTATGATAATTTTAGAGGTTTTAGCGTTTAAAAAAACGAGAACGTTCCGTCTAAATTCAGCGCGTATTTTCGACGCAAGCAATAAACTAATAGCGATGATGCCGGTAGAAGACGATATCAAACATTCGATAAAATCCGCTTTGCCTTGAATAAGGCAAAGCGCCGTTAAAGATATGTTACAAAAAGACAAAGCTAAAGTTATTTTAAAAATATCGAATATATATATCGCGTAGACGCATAAAATTATACCGGTAATAACAGCTCCGGAAGCAAAGAATATTAAATATGTTTTAGGCATATGAATAGTTAAAGGATTTATAGCGTATAAGACGTAAAGAGGCAGGGCTGCCGATAAAAAAGAAATTATTTTAGCCGCTTCTGCTCCTAATTTTTTTTTTTGTATAAAGTATATAAAACAAAAAGGAACAAAGTTCATTTTAACAGCTAAACCGCTTAAAAGCATGCCGAACGCCGCCAAATTAGTATAGGAGGGTTTTATCGAATGCACCGCCAGAACGGCGTTAGAACCGAAAATTTTATCGTAAGACGAAGAGGTTAGCAGCATTGCGGCGCATAAAATCATGTAATCGGCCGCCATATTAGTTATAAGGGCTATATTCATTCCTTTCCGTTCTTCTTCGTCCTCGCATTTTTCTAAGAGCATTACGTAACCGGCAAAAGTTGCGGTTATAACAAATATGGCTATCTGAGCTAAAGAGCCTGAAATTAAAGAGAAAAAAACGCAGGCGTCGAATATAGAAGAAATACCGGCAGACTTTGCGTCTTTGGGCATATTTGAGCTTGTTAAATCGAATGCGTTGTCTACAAAGATGATTAACGATATTATAATTAAAAAAATTAAAATCATAATCGTCGTTTTATTTATGCTGAAAAAAATGAAAAGATCCCCGTTTGAAATATTTAGCCATTTAACTACGTAATTTATTCTGTTTTGATCGTCAGATGCGGAGAAAAAAAGGCTTTTTGCCGCCGTTATAGCAATAAAAAGAGTCGTTAGCTTTATGGCTATCGAAACTATATTTATTTCCGTATTCGATTTTTCCGCCATAGCTAAAATTATAATACCGCCTAAAAGCGGCATTATTGGAATAAGTATTATATAGATTAAAAGAACGCTTATTTCTGACATAAATTACTTTATATATGGCTATGAATAATATATTTATAAGGATAACGCTATAATTGTCTAATTTCTATAAAGATTGAATCTTTTTCCTTTTTTAAAATAATAAAAAAGGAAAAAACCTTTAAAGTCTTTAACTCTTTAATTAATTCAAAAATTTTTAAATTATTAATCTTATTATGGAGGTTTCATCATGGCCTATAATTTACAGGACGCTTTCTTTCAGAAAGCTAAAAAGGAAGGTTGTCAGGTCGTTATTTATCTTGTAAACGGTTTCCAAATAAGAGGAATTATAAAAGGCTTCGATACCTTCACTATACTCGTAGAACTTCCTGAGGGAGGCGTTCAATTAATCTTTAAACATGCTATAAGCACTTTAAACGCGGGGAAAAATATATCCGCCGTTTCGATTTTTAATATTTTGCGCGAGCAGACCGCCGTAAAAGAAGTTGAAACGAAAGGCGTTTAAAAAGTATGGATTTTGTAAAAATGCATGGTTTGGGCAATGATTTTGTTCTAGCCGATTATTATTATTTTGAAAATTATAACGATTCAGAATTATCTTCCGCCGCAATAAAAATATGTGACAGGCGTTATGGCATAGGAGCCGACGGACTTATTTTATATAGAAAAGGAGAAGACGGCGCGCCTGTAATGAAACTTTGGAATGCGGACGGTTCTAAAGCGGAAATGTGCGGAAACGGAATCAGGTGTCTGGCAAAACTTTTAGTTAAAGAAAATTACCAGACTTCCAATCATTTTAACGTAAAAACCGACGCCGGCATTAAAGAAGTTTTTGTAGACGATAAAACCGGAGACGTAGGCGTAGATATGGGTACGCCGGAGTTCTCAGCGTCTAAAATTCCAGCGATTTCAGAAAGCGAATTTTTTATTGAACAAGAATTTGAGGCAGGAGGCAAAACCTGGAAAGGAATTGCCGTAGGCATGGGAAATCCTCATGTAGTCATTTTTACAAATGAACCTGAAAATTGTTTAAAATACGGTTCCGCTATTGAAAAACATAATATTTTTCCCAAAGGAACAAACGTAGAATTCGCGTTAGCGTCTTCCCCTCATAATTTAAAAGTATACGTTTGGGAACGCGGAGTCGGAGCTACTCCTGCATGCGGCACCGGCGCATGCGCCGCATATGCCGCGGCTTGTAAAATTGGCAAATGCGTTTTATATGCGGACGTTCTTCTTCCCGGAGGAGTTTTAAAAATTTCTTCGGGCAATAAAGGCAATATCCAGATGAGAGGCCCGGCGGATATAGTTTTCAAAGGACAATACTATTTATGAGTCAGTTATCGAGCGTTTTGCCTTTTGACGAAACCGGATTAACCGTTTTAACCGGAGGCCTTGGATGCGGCAAGACCGAAATAGCCGTAAATTTAGCTTTTAGTATATTTCGACTTAAAAATAGACCGGTTTCTATAATAGATTTGGATAATATAAAACCGTATCTCAAAGCGAGAAATCTCGATGACAAATATAGAATTTCTGATATACGAATTATAGCTCCGGAAGCGGGATATTCCGACGCAGATTTGCCGATACTTCCTCCCGAAGCTCGTTCCGTTATAAAATCCGGTAATTCGTCAGTAATTGTGGACGTAGGAGGAGACGAAGCCGGAGCCAGAATTCTTGGAGGATATGCGGAGGATATATCGCCTCGCGATTATAATTTATTTTTCGTAATTAACATTTCAAGGCCTTATTTAAAACATACGGCCGCCGTTATCAATATGATCTCTGAAGTTGAAAATCAATCCGGACTTAAAGTTACGGGTCTTATAAATAATACTCATCTTATGTGGGATACCGATGAAAAAATTATAGAAAACGGCAGAAGAGTTGCTATGGAAACGGCCCTGGAGTTAGGCGTGCCTTTTGCGTTTACATGCGTTCACGGCGGAATTGACTTAAAACCTACCTTAGAGCCCGTTTTCAAGCTAGATTTATATTTTTTAAATAGAGATACCTTACAAGCGGCGAACTTAGCTCGTCCAAAAAAATTTAGCGTTTAAATATTTAATAAAAAACCTGCGAATGTTAACGTTAATCAAAATATCATAAAAATTGGAGGAACCGGCTTATGGCAAAAATTGAAGTTAACGCTGATAGATGCAAAGGATGTCTTCTTTGCGCGGAGTTTTGTCCAAAAAAAATTATCAAACAATCGGATGTTTTGAATTCTAAAGGATATTATCCGGCCATGCAGACGGAACCTGAAAAATGCGTGGGATGCGCGGCATGCGCTAAAATGTGTCCGGACGTGGCCATTACAGTTTACAGATAAGAAAGAAGGTGTGAAGCAAGAATGGGTGAAAAAGTTTTGATGAAAGGAAATGAAGCTATAGGCGAGGCCGCCGTATCTGCAGGATGTCGTCATTTTTTCGGTTATCCTATCACTCCTCAGAGCGAATTGCCGGCTTATTTAGCAAAAAAGATGCCGTTAGTCGGCGGCGTTTTTTTACAAGCCGAGAGCGAAATTTCCGCGATAAATATGGTTTATGGAGCCGCTTGCGCCGGAGTTAGGGTAATGACTTCGTCGTCTAGTCCGGGAGTTAGTTTAAAGCAGGAAGGCATATCTTATTTAGCCGGAGCAGAACTCCCAGTTTTGGTTTGCAACGTTCAGAGAGCCGGCCCGGGATTAGGGACTATCCAACCTAGTCAGGCAGATTATTTTCAAGCCGTTAAGGGCGGAGGGCATGGAGATTACAGGCTCATAACGTTGTCTCCTTCTTCGGTACAAGAAATCATCGATTTAATAAGACTCGGTTTTGATCTTGCCGATAAATATAAAACTCCGGCTATGTTTCTTGCCGACGGCATGTTGGGGCAGCTTATGGAACCGGTAGACTTAGGAGAATATAAATCGGAAATAAAAGAAAAGCCTTGGGCTTTATCCGGTTGTGAAGGGCGAGCAAAAAATACCGTAACGTCTATTTGGATTAATCCGGAAGAGATGGAACGCCATAATATCCATCTTCAGGAAAAATATGCCGAAATTAAGAAAAATGAACAGAGATGGGAAAATTTTCATTTTGACGACGAAGCAGAATTTCTTGTAGTAGCTCATGGTTCTATGGCAAGAATAGCTAAATCGGCGGTTATAAAAGCTAGGGAAGAAGGAATAAAAGCGAGTTTGATTCGTCCCATAACTTTATGGCCTTTTCCTGAAAACGCTTTTTCTTCTTTAAAAAGTCTCAAGAAAATTCTTGTAGTAGAAATGAATATGGGACAAATGGTCGAAGACGTTCGTCTCGTAGTAAACGGGCGAATTCCGGTTGAATTTTTCGGAAGAGCCGGCGGCATGTTCCCGACGGTAGAACAGACTCTTGGCAAAATCAGAGGACTTATTAAATAAAGGAGGAGAAGCAATGCAAAAGGTTTTTGAAAAACCTGTGTCAATAGATGAAAAGCCGTTTAGCTATTGCGCCGGATGTACGCATGGAATTATTCATCGACTTGTAGCCGAAAGTATAGACGAGCTGGGCATAAGAGAAAAAGTCATAGGCGTAGCCCCGGTAGGCTGCAGCGTTTTCGCTTACGAATTTTTTAATTTTGATATGTGCAGCGCGGCTCATGGAAGAGCTCCGGCGGTAGCTACCGGAATAAAGAGAGCGCGTCCTGAAAATATTGTATTTACATACCAGGGAGATGGAGATCTGGCGGCCATAGGAACGGCTGAGATTGTTCATGCCGCGGCGAGAGCCGAAAAAATTACGACTATTTTTGTAAATAACGCTATATATGGTATGACCGGCGGACAAATGGCCCCCACTACGCTCGTAGGGCAAAAAACAGATACTACTCCTTACGGAAGAAAAGTAGAAAATCAGGGTTATCCAATAAAAGTAGCCGAAATGCTTTCTACTCTGGAAGGAGCTAACTATATAGAAAGAGTTACCGTTATTTCACCCGCTCATGTCAATAAAGCGAAAGCCGCGATAAAAAAAGCATTCCAGTATCAAATTGAGGGAAAAGGATTTAATCTTATCGAAGTTTTGTCTACTTGTCCTTCCTGCTGGGGGATGTCTCCGATTAAAGCAATAGAGTGGCTTAAGGCAAATATGATTCCCCATTATCCGCTCGGCGTCTATAAAGACGGAGCTAAAACAGAATGAATAAATAGGAGGTTTCAGCCGTGCATGAAGAATTGATTATCGCCGGGTTCGGAGGCCAAGGGGTGCTTTTGATTGGTCAAATGATAGCTTACGCAGGTCTTGCGGAAAATAAGCATGTTCTTTGGATGCCAGCTTACGGCCCTGAGACTAGGGGAGGCTTTGCGAACTGTACAGTTATGGTTTCCGATAAAGAATTATATTCTCCAGTGACCACTTCTCCCTCTTCAGTTATAGTAATGAATCTTCCTTCTCTGGATAAGTTTGAAAGAAGCGTAGAAGAGGGCGGTTTAATCGTCGTAAATAAATCTCTTGTGAATAGAGAGGTGTTCAGAGGAGATATAGACAAAGTCGTCGTTCCGGCTACCGAAATAGCAACTGAATTAGGAAACGTAAAAGCGGCGAATATGGTCGCGCTGGGAGCTTATATAGAAAGACGCAAAACCGTAAAATTTGAAACGTTGATAAATCTTCTTCCCAAAATTTTTAAAGGAAAAGAAAAACTTATTCCTTTAAACGAAAAAGCTTTAATACAGGGAGCTGAATTCGTAAAGAATTTATAATATAATTTAAAACGGCTTAAGCGAAAATCATTCGCTTAAGCCGTTTTAATGGAGGAAGAGAGTTTTAATCGCTAATATATAACATATAAACAAATATTTCGTTAATCGTGAAGATTAACTCTTGAAATTTTATATTTTAAGTTAATATAAAAATAAGGGGTTGTGAATAATTTTGTTTCAGCGAATATCGCCAAATAATACTACCTTTGTTCTGCTGTCTTTCGAAGGACCGGATAAATATTCTCTTGTCGGAGGTTTAGGGACAAGAGTTTCAGAGTTGTCGAACATTATAGATTTTAACGGCTTTGAAAATCATATTTTTTTTATTGGGGCTCCCTATATGCCTGAAGTAAGTAAAATCAAAAATACTTGGCGCCGCCGATTTTGCAGGCGTATAAGTATGAAATATCCGGACAACGTTTATTCCGGAGAACTTGAAAAATTAGACGAATGGAATAAAACGGCTCCTGAAAGCGTAATAGAACAAGTGGTAATACCTTCGGCTAGGAAGGGAATTATGACGGTTATTTTAGCGGAAGATTGGCATACTTCTGAAAGCGTAATACGATTAGATCAGCTCTTAAGAGAAAAAAATTTAAGAGAATACTGCGTTATTTTTTGGAATATAAATAACGAATACGGTTTGAGCGCCGTAAATTTAAAAAAATTAGCTTCTATATGTACCGTCACAACCGTAAGCGAATTTATGAAAAAACGCATCAGACAAATATATTCTATCGACGCCGCGGCTATACCTAACGGTATTCCTTCCAGAATAATAGGAGAGCCCGATCAGAAGTTAAAAGATATAATTCGAAGCTGTTTTCAAGGAATGATATTGCAAAAAGTCGCCAGATATGACTCTGATAAAAATTGGATCTGCGCGATAGAAACAATAGCATTATTGAAACAGAAAGGATTCGCTCCTCATTTTTTAATGAGAGGAGGAGCGCAGTCCTATAGAACTGAAGTCATATGTAAAATATTAGATTTAAATTTAAAATATGTGACCGTAAGTTTAAAAAATCCGACTTTTGAATCCATCATAGAGTCTTTTATAAGATACAAAAATTTTGATATTATAGAATTAGATTTTTTTATTCCGGAAGATTTTCTTATGTTGCTGTACGGAGCCGCAGATATGGTTTTTGCTAATTCTACTTATGAGCCTTTCGGCATAGTAGGATTAGAGGTTATGGCAAAAAAAGGCATAGCTATTGTAGGCAAAACGGGAGAAGATTACGCGGTTAACCTTAAAAATTCTTTGAGAACAGATTCGGAAAGTCCTGAGGAATTAGAGGAAATTATATCTAAGATTATGAAAGACAAACAATTAAATTCAGATATACGTGAAGCCGGAATTCAAACGGCAAAAAGTTTTACTTGGGACAAAGCTTTTTCTATTCTTCGACAGAATATAGACGCGATAATAAACGCTTACAATTATCCTAAGACCGGTTCTGATTCGGCCGAAGATTTTCTTTTTAAAAAGGCGGCGATATGAATGGGATTGTAAACGGAAAAATTTCCGATCATCTTAACTTACGGCAAATCGCGTCTTTAGCCGATTTTGCTTCCGTTATAACGGCGGCTTCCGAAGCGGGCATATTAAATTTACTCGAATCTCCGGTTTCAATATTGGAAATTGAGCGTCAAACAAATTTTGATAGGCACGTTATTTTTTTATTGTTTAACGTTTTAGAAGCAGGCGGCGTTATAAACCGGGAAAATGAGGAATTTACGCTGAGCGACGGCGTTCCTTGTTTTCCTTTCGCTACAAAGAAAGACGTATTATCTCATCTTTTTCAAGACGGCAACTCGTTAAAAAGCGATATTTTGAAAACTTTATCCGTTCCGACAGACGGAACTAAAATTCCTTCTCCTGAACCTGAGTGGAATCAAAGCCGTCTGGAAAGAATCGCGCTTTCCGCTATTTTAGGCGAAATAGAAGCGGTCGCGCGTTTAGCTTCCTTAACTCCCGGTTCAAATGAAAAATTCCTTGATTTAGGAGCCGGTCATGGTCTTTACGGCGCTGCTTTTTTGGAGAAATATCCGTTTCTCGACGTTTACGCCGCCGATCTGGAAAGCGTTTTGCCGATTATAAAGCATATGTTGACGAAGTATAATTATGCCGATAGAATTAAGCTTTTGCCCATTGATTTTATGAAACATAATATCGAAGGACTTTACGATTATATACTTTGCGCGAATATTTTGCATGAAGATAAAAAAGATTGCGTCTTAAAAAAAACTTACGCCGCTTTACGTCAAGGAGGCAAAATTATAGTCGACGTCAGAGTTTCGGATTATCCTAAAACTCTTTCTAACTCTTTAAATGAATTATCTTGGTATGTAAAAGGCAAGGGAAAATTAAAAAGAACTTCTACTTGGTTTAATTTTTTATCAACTTATGGATTTAAACAGATTTCCTTAAAAGGTTTTTACGAAATACATGCTGTCATTACGGCTGTCAAGGAATAACTTATATGAAACATATACGGCTTCTAACTAGCGATATCTCCGATAAAATTGCCGCCGGAGAAGTTGTCGAAAGACCGGCTTCGGTGGTGAAAGAATTAGTGGAAAACTCCGTCGACGCGGAAGCTTCTTCTATTTTTGTTGATCTTGAAGACGGCGGTCATTCGTTAATAAGAATTATTGATAACGGCTGCGGCATATCCGAAGAAGATCTTCCCTTAGCCGTTAAACGATTTGCGACGAGCAAAATAAATAGTTTTGAGGATTTATATTCTCTATCTTCGTTAGGTTTTAGAGGAGAAGCTTTGCCGAGCATAGCGTCTGTTTCAAGATTGGAAATTACTTCTAGCGTCAGCGACGACGACTTTGCCAGACGTATTGTAGTAGAAGGCTCGGAAATTATAGATCTTGGAGAGTCTGCCGGAAGTAAGGGAACTTGCGTATCAGTCACAAAATTATTTTACAATACCCCCGCTAGAAAAAAATTTCAAAAAACAGCCTCCAACGAGATGTCTCATATTATAAGATTTCTTTCGCATATGGCTGTTCTAAGGCGAGATATACATTTTCGCCTGAAAAATAACGGCAAAATTTTATTTAGTTATCCTCAGGCCATGAAGGCTGAAGATTGTTTAAGACATATATGGGGATTATCGGAATTAGATAAATTAGTTTTTTTTCAGGCCGAAAGCGACGCAGCCGTTGCCGAGGGCATTTTATGTTCTCCGGAGATAACCAGATCTTCTAGAAATGACATGATGTTTTCGGTAAACGGGCGCATCGTAAAAAATACGCAGCTTGCTCAGGCGGCTATAGAAGGTTATTCGCCGTTCCTTGCCGGCAAAAGATATCCTTTAGTCTTAATCTCTCTTAAGATATCGCCTGAAAAAATAGACGTTAACGTACATCCGGCAAAGACTGAGATAAATTTTGCCGAACAACAAAAAATTTTCGGTTTTATTAGGAACGCCGTTTCTTCGAACGTTAAAAAATTCATGGAACCGGAATTTTTAAGTATAGCTCATACTGAAGAAGGTTTAATTTACGACGCAGTTACAGGCGAAATTTTTGAGGATTCAAAGGACGTAAAGGCAATTCGACAAAACATAAAAAACTCTCGTTCCGACAATAATTTTTATTCTTTTGATTCTTATCGTAAGGATAAACCTTCGGGAAAAAATATTCGTTTATATAACGATTATATTTTAGAACCGATTGCCAAAATATCCTTAGATAAAAATATAGCGGAGTCTAACAATATAAAAAATGTATTTTCTTCTATAAATGAAATAGACTCTGACTTACAAAAACAAAAGGAGGAAGACGTTCTTTTTAAAAATTCGGAGATTCAAAGCAAGAAAATTTCTGATAATCTTAGCGAAACTTCGCAAAATTGCAAACTAGAGACTGCCTTTAGACGTGAAAATAATCGTAGTTCGAATAATAATGAATTTAATTTTGACGAAATTTATGAATTTAAGCCGTTTTGTCAAATTTTTAACACATACATAGCTGCGGAATTAAACGGAGAATTTATATTAATAGATCAACATGCCGCTCATGAAAAAATAATTTATGAAAATCTAAAAGCAAAAGGAGACGACGGTTCTATACAAATGTTGCTTTTTCCTGAGATACTTGAATTTTCGCCGGAAAAAGCAATGGTAATGTTAAAATATTTACCTTATTTTCAAAAACTGGGATTCAGTATATCTGAATTTGGCAGAAACGCTTTTAAAGTAAACGCTATGCCTTTTTTTATGGAAAAAGAAAATCTTGTTCTGTTTTTTATAGATATTATCGATTCGATAATATCCGAAACGGCGTCTTCAGATATTTTGCCTTTGGAGATACTAAGACATATGATTGCTTGTAAAAGCGCTCTGAAAGCAGGTAAAAAGTTAACTACGGATGAAATGCGCTCGTTGTTTAATGCGCTTACAACTTTAAACGAGCCTTTTTTTTGCCCTCATGGGCGTCCGGTAGTACATAAATTTTCTAAACTAGAACTGGAAAAAATTTTTAAAAGATCGGAATGAATTACATTGAGGAATGCCGAAGAAACAAATAATTTAGCCAAAGGAAAAGAAGGGGAGAATATAGCCGTTGCATTTTTAAAAAACGAAGGCTACAATATTATAGAACGGAACTTCAGAAGCCCTTTTGGAGAGATAGATATCGTCGCTTCATACGATTCGTTCATTATTTTCGTCGAGGTTAAAGCAAGAAAAAATTTTAGTTTTGGACGTCCGGAAGAATCCGTAAACTTTATTAAACAAGAACATATAAAAAAAACGGCGGAGTATTATTTATATAAAAACAATGAAAAAGGGCTTTGTTGTCGTATTGATATTATATCGGTAGATCTTAAAAAGAAAGAAGTCGTCAACCATATCCGAAATGCTTTTTAAGGCGAAGCTTTACTATGACTCACAAAAATTTTATTCAGTCGGGGTCTTGTATTTTTAAAACTATAGGATGTTTATTTAGTTTTCTTTTATTTATCTTAGTAGTAGGGACCGTTTTTTTTCTGTATTTTTATAAAGGAGGAAATTCATATTTTGACACTCCTTCAGGCCGAAATTTTGAAGCAAAAATTAAGCCGGTTCATACAAGTTCTCAACATAAAACAAATAAGCAAGAAACCGATTCCAAACAAAATAAAAATAATAAATCTGAAGTAGGAAAAAATTTAAATAACGCATTCGAAGTTAGTCTGGACGAGCTTTTTAAAGTTTATAACGAGAATAAATACGCTTTTAATCTTAAATATAAAAACAAATATTTAAAAATTTCAGGTTCTGTACAAGAAGTAGAAGCAGACGAAAAGAACGTTCCTCATATAAAGGTATTTGGAGGAATAGGGAAAACTCTTGTAGTCGATTTAGTAAAAAATCAAGAAAGTCTAGCTATTAATTTGAAAAAAGGCGATAATATAACGGCGATAGGCTATTTAGAGAAAATCGAAGAAACTTTTTTATCTCAACAGGCTTTTCTTCGTAATTCTTCTATTATAATTCAGACAGAACAACGAGAAATTTCCAAAGAAACGCCTGTCGATAAAAAAGAGTAACGCTTATAAAATTATTAACAAATTTCTGAAAAAATTTTGTCGGGGAGATTAAATAAAAAATGGTTATTATAGACGAAAATAAATGCGTAGGATGCGGTCTTTGCGTTTCAGACTGCGTTATGAAGTGCATTAGTCTTGAAAACGGGAAAGCCGTTTCCGAATCCGGATGTATTTCATGCGGTCATTGCGTGGCCATATGTCCTGAAGCCGCAGTGACGATTCCTGATCTGGATATGTCCGGAGTGCAAGAATATGACGAGAAAAATTTTTCTTTAGATCCTAAAATTTTTATAAACGCGATTAAATTCAGAAGAAGCGTAAGAGATTTTGAAAAAAAGGACGTAGAAGAAGACAAACTATCGCTTATAATCGAAGCCGGAAGATATACTCCTACGGCATGTAATTTTCAGGACGTTAGATTTGTCATAGTGAAAGATAAACTTGACGAAGCTAAACAATTAATATGGGAAGGTTGGAAAAGATATGCGGAATCTTTAAAAGAATCCGATAAAAAGAGAAGCGACGTATTTATCGAATATTATAATCGTCATATGGCCAATCCTCTTGAAGACAGATTATTTTTCAACGCTCCGATACTCGTCGCTATAGCTTGCGATTATCCTATAAACGGAAGTCTTGCGGCTTGTAACATGGAGATGGCCGCCTACGCTTTGGGTTTAGGAGCGTTATATAACGGGTTTATAACGTACGCTCTGGAAAATTCCGCCGAGGCCAGAGAGTGGCTAGGCATTTCTAATAAAAAAATAATAACGACGTTATTGTTAGGATATTCTGCCGTTAAATATAGCAGAACCGCTCCAAGAAAACCGGCCGATATAGTGAGAAGATAAATCTAATCGAATTAAAAAGAACTCAACCTGTCTTATAATTTTTTTTTAATAAGAAAACAGACGCTTTTTAAGCGTCTGTTTTCTTATTAAAAAAAAATTAAGTGGAAGAACCTCAAATCTTTCTCTAATTTGTTAAGAGCAATAGTTGCGCGCCGAGGTTACAGTTTAGCGACCTCTTCGCTTCCTCCCATTAAATCGACCATTTTTTCATAAATTTTCCGTGTTTTATACATTGCTTGAAGCAAATCTTCAGTAATAACACATGCTGCTTCCTCTGCGTTATTTATATTTTTTATGCGTCTTACCAACCCCGAGAGATCTTTTGCTTTAGTCTTATCTTCAGATTCTTCTCCGTCGATATAAGAGGAATCGGCGCAGATAAGAAGTTCCGCGTTCAGCTTTCCAAGATTTTTCTTTCTCTGCTCCAATCTTGGATCCATATCGTTAAGTTCTAGAACGTTCATCTTCATTATACTGCTTTGAAAAGTTTTGTTTCCAAGAGCTTTAGCCATATCTGAAAGAACCATCGCTTCCGCGATAACTCTTTGAACATATGTTTCCAGCTGTACCATTTTAAAAGCTTTAACCATCTCTTCCGTAAAAATTCCGCTTTTTATCAAGAAGTCTATTTTTTCTTGTTCGTCAAAAATTTTTAAAGCGTCGGGGGTATTTTTAGGAACTTTGCATCTAAAACGTTCTTCAGCTTCCTGTTGCGACAGTTCGTAAACGTCTTCCGAGACTACAAAATAATCGGTTTCCTGTCTAAGTCTGGCATATTCCAAATCTATAGCTTCTTGAATAGTTTTAGAGGATTTTTTTGACGCTTCTATATTTAAAGTAATTTCGTCTAAAACTTCGGCTATAGCTAAAGAAAGAAAAGCAAGCGGGTAATACATCGGAGTATTCGCTCCGGGAGTTCTCCATTCTAGTTTATCGCCCGAAATACCTATAGAAACGGATCTATTTCTGTCCTGAGCAAGAGAGTCTCTAAATTCAGAGGTATTTCCTATAAACGCGGAGAGATACACAGGAGCTTCAAAACCGGGACGTCTTCGCTGATCGTTTCCTCTAGAAGAAATAGAAGCGTCCAGAACTTGCCATTTTCTTCCCATAGCCGCAAGCATGGCTATACCTATAAGAGATATGTTTTCGCCGGCAGCTGATGGATAAAAAAGCTTACTTTCAAAGAAATTCTCCGTAAATTCTTTTGAAGCAAGATTGTATCTGCCTAAACTTAAATTAGTATGTTTACCGCTTCCATTAATGCCTTCTCCTTCAGTATCGTCGGTAAAAGGCTTGCTTCCGAACAGGGCTTTGAATCCATGTCTGTCGCAAGCGTCCTCAATAATTTGGCGAGCGATAAGATCGTTATCGGTAGCCGTAATCGCGTCAGAATATTTCAAGACAATTTCACATTGTCTTCCTCTTATTTCATTTCCGGTTTGACCTACCTCAAGATGTTTCTGAACGGCAGTTATTCCTAGTTTTGCCAAATCTGTCACTATATCTGACAATAAAGCTTCTTCATCCCTTTTGGGAATAGTAAGGTAAACTCCTCTTAAATTTTGATTTATAGGCCCGGGACCTCCTGTTATCGTCTGTCCTAAATATTTTATATCTGTTCTGGAAGACTGATCTTTCGGAACTATAAAGAATTCTTTTTCATATCCTACCGTTAAAGCATAACGTTCTATGGGAAGTCGTTTTTCGCCCCCTGCGGCTTTTATTAATCTATCAAGCGAATTTTCCAAATATCTAACCGAATCAGCCAAAGGTTTACGAGCGCACATTGCGCTTCCTTGAGGAGATTCCATATCAGACATTATGAACAAGGTAGATTTTCTGATTTCATCAGGCAATACAAACCATCGTCCTTCACTATCAGGTTTAGCCATAACCATCGAACGATGGACGACTCTTCCTCCTCCTGTCGAGAAGCTTGATCCGTCAAGTTCGCTTCCGTTTTCAAAAAGTTTTTTAGAAAACTCTTCTATATTGACGGGTTTACATCTCAATTTAGAGCTTGCAAGTGGAGCGACAGCATGACCTACTTCCTTGATATTATTCTGCAAACACCATTTTATAAACAAATTATAATCGTTTTTTATATTATCAGGAGCCGTATAAACTTTCTCCATTACGGATTAATCCTTCTTTCATTATATATTTATATTAAAGTAAATTTCTTACATTCATTTTATTTTTTTTATCCTGCTTTTAGTCTTAAAGCTAAACAAGTTTTAAATCTATATTTAAATCTATAGTATAATCTTAAAACATGATAACGTTAGAAAGAGCAAAAAATGCGTATGTATATAACATAATTATTACGGATACTAAAAAAAACTCCTCCGCTTAACGGCTGAATAAGAGACGCTTTTAGTCTTAAATATCATTTTATAAAACTTATTTCCAATACTGCCATCCTTTTAAATAATACTCTGAAATTGTCGGATTATTAAGCCTGGAAGCGCGTATATTCTCTCTAAGTTGATCTTTTGGAAAAACAAAAGAGCTATTTATAGTATCTTTATCTAAATATCTTGTTTCAACTTGCAATTTGATATCAGAAACTTCGTATTTTATCTTCGAGGCCATCATAAATCCCCAGTCTCCAAACGAAGGGATATATCCATGATAAGGATATACATAATTAAAGCCTGCCGCTTTCATTGTCTCCTTAATACACCAAAACGCTTCGGGAGAAAAGTAAGGGCTTGTAGCCTGCGTTACGGTTATTCCGGTTTTAGCTAATCGTTTGTTTACAAGTTTGTAAAATTCGGCGCTATATAATCTGGCCAAAGACGTATTATTCGGATCAGGAAAGTCGATTATTATGACGTCGTAAATATCGCTGGATTCCTCAAGATATTTATAAGCGTCGGTATTTATCACGTTTACTTTTTCATTTAAAAGACTATTTTTATTTAAATCTTTTATTCGCGGATTTGTTTTAGCCAGTTCCGTAATAGCCGGATCAAGATCAACTACGGTAATTTTTTTTATCTCGGGATATTTTAATAATTCCCTAACGGCTAGCCCGTCGCCTCCGCCTAAAA
Source organism: uncultured bacterium (assembly GCA_949288455.1). Classification (GTDB taxonomy): domain Bacteria; phylum Vulcanimicrobiota; class CADAWZ01; order CADAWZ01; family CADAWZ01; genus CASEKF01. The sequence continues at coordinate 4,252 of CASEKF010000007.1, read as the reverse complement.
TTATCACATTTTCTCTATGAGCGGAGAGAGACAGGGGAATATGCGTTAAAAGTTCATGATATCTGTATTCGTCAATTGACGAAAATTGAACGTTTCCGTCGAGAAAAAGCCTTAAATCGTCTTTATGCCTTGTCATTACTATATGTTGATAATGGCTTCTTTTAGAATAAAAAACCTTATCTTCATATATAGACTTTTCCCAATATTTTGTAATTCCGACCGAACATATAAATAACGCTAAAAGAACTATTCCGGATATGCCGGATAGAGCTGAAAGCAGTCTTGTTTGTCTCAACGAAAGTCTCTTATAGAACCATGCTAAATTGAGGATGCCGACTCCCAAATTTAAAATACCGGCTAAAACGGAAGTATTAAATATTCCTACAAAAGGAATCAGAATAAATGGAAATACCAGCGTTGCCGCAAAAGATCCAAGATAATCAAGGGAAAGAACGTTGGAAATATTGCTTTTCAGTTCGTAATATTTTTCCATTATTCTCGTCAAAAGCGGAATTTCTAAGCCTATTAAACTTCCTATGACAATAATGATCAAACACATTACGAAATAGTAGGCGTCTGCGAGCATATATGCGAAGTAAAGAGCGGGTACGCTTACTCCTCCTACTATAGCCAGCAAAGTCTCTACTATTATGAAATTTAGTATAAGATTTTTATTAATGAATCTGGAAATTAGCGTGCCTATTCCCATAGCCGTCATAGACAAGCCTATTACTAAAGAGAATTGCTTAATGCTATCTCCTAAGAAGTAAGAAGAAACGGCTCCTATTAACAGTTCGTAAATAATGGTGCAAAATCCGACTATAAAAACTGAAATTAGCAAAATTCCGGCTTCTTTAGAATTTAACTGTCTCAGATTATTGTTATTTTCCACCGTTTATGCCTTTTCTTGAGAACCTTGAGCCTCCGGAACTTGTCTCTCTGTTGCTGGGAGAACGATATACGTCGTAATTTCCGAAATAACCATACCCTATATAATATGCCCTATGATTAGTATAGCCTCTGTATCCGGGATAACCGTATCCTGTTTCAGCCAGATTAAAACACAGAAAATATATTGCGATTAGAAATATCCCCATAATCGTATAGCCTATAATATCTCTTGTCATCTCAATCATCAACTCCTTCGCTGACAGCGTTAAAGCCTCCGGCTATTGCGGCATGAATCCATTGTATATTTAAGATATAAAACGCTATCGCGGCTAAAATAAAAGCGGCAAAACCGGCCTGAACAAAAGCCACATAGCTTTTTACCTTATTAAATATCGTAATAGAAATTGAAGGTTGGGATAAGGAACCGGTATGAGTAAATTTAATTCTATAAGAACCTTTTTCTTTAAAAGTCAATTCAGTTTGCATTTCCCGATCGCTTTCAGACCAATAACCGTCCATATCACTCCCGGATTCATGCCAAAGTTCTTTACCAAATTTATAAACAGATTCGTTCTTATCGTTCAGCACTTCTCCGGTGATATATGTATTTTGATTATAAGAAGAGTTTATAATTTTTACTCTATAAACTTGCAAATTTGCATCTTTAACCACAATGGGATCCGTTATCATACCGTTCGCGTATTTGTATGTTTTTAACATGGAACCGGACTGCATTAAATACATACTGGTTATAAAACAGGCTATTGCAAAGATTAACAGCATTAAACATAAATTATTGCAAAAAATAAGATTTGCCCGTTCCTCGTATGGATCTATCTTCATAAAGCAATTTCCTTTCTTTCAGACTACCGATGTAAAATCGACCATAAAGAATATAAGCAAAGCGAAACTTATTATAGAAATAAATTCTATTAAACCGGCGGCCACGTTATTATTTTTTATTTCTTCGTTCATCACTACCGTTTTAACAAGAAAATTTCCTAAAATAAGTCTTACGACCGGCAGAAGAAGCAAAATTGCGGTAAGATCTATAGCATATGCCGCCGCGTTTTGCATGATGGTCAAATCGGCGGCGTTTTCTCCTATTGTCGCTTTCGTCAAAATTATGCCTATCGCTATAATATTTCCCGAAAGAGCTATGCCGACCGAGAAATTATCTTTTTCTATTTCTTCATGTATTGAATATGGAGTAAGCTTATCATAAAGCATAGTAAATAAAAACATAAAAGCCATGCCTAAGACATAATATACGATTGTCGATAAAAAATCTGCCCATTGAATAGAAACTTGACTTGACGTTTCTCCCGATATACATCCGGCTATGATAAGACCGGACGACAAATATACTCCAAAATGAACGGCTGCGGTTCCAATATTAGCGTCTTCAAGCAATTCTTTTGCGTTATCGAATTTTCTTAATATAACTTTTTGAGCGACAAGACCAGATATTGTCATAAGAATTAAGCCTAAAATGCAATATAAAACATAATAAGCAAAATCGAGAATAAAATTATTAGACGACTGACCTCCATATGCTCCGACTAATATGCATACTATTCCAAACAGGTAGCCTCCGAAAGCTATCACGGGAGTATGAGCTTTCTTTTTTATTTCTTTGCCTACTTTAAATAAAGCGAACTGATCAAATACAACTCTTGACAATAGAATTATCAAACAAGAAATAAGCACGTAAAATAAACTTATAAAAATCGGATTTGCAAAAAGTCCCTGCATATATGAACTCTCCTTGTTATTCAGCGTCGGAATTTTTGTATACCGTAATTTGATTTGGAGATAGAAGCTGGGAATAGAACGCGGTATATTCTCCTACGCCCCACTTTTCTACGCTTACGCTGTATTTGCCGCTTTTAAATTCCCAATAATAAAACTTTTCAGACTTATCTCTATCGCAATATTTATAGAAAGTAGCTTCGTCGGAATCTTCATATCGAAAAGTCTTGCCGTCGTAAGTTATTGAACCGGTTTCGTCGTCGTCTGCTTTATGCAAAAAAGAAGGAGTAACGTTCAAATCGGCTAAAGTCAATTTTTTTAATACAAGACTGACAAGCAGCTCGTCGTCGTCTTCTACTTCCATCCATATTTTATCGCCTGTTCCCTGATCGCATTCCAATTCGAACCAAGAATAATCATGTTGACGGTATAAGTGTTTAGCTAATACTTTTAATTCCATAGTTTCGGAATCTTGCCCGATTCCGGCTATGCGAAATACTCCGCCCTGATCAAGATTTAAAATATGCAAACCTTTGGGTCTGCGGCCTCCGGTACCCTTTACGCTGCCTTTAGGAATAACTGAATTTCGCGCTATAATTACTATAAGCAAAATTATAGCTAAAATGCAAAAAACCATTACTAAAATCATATTTTTTTATTCTCCTTATATATTAATTTTTTATAGGCGTCCTTATATTTTCAATATCGCTTTGAAATTCCTCGTTGTCAGCGTCCACTTTGCTTTTAAGCATATTAAGTTCGGATTGTATATCCGTATCGTATAAAAGCGCGTCAGATTCAATACTGCTTTCAAAATCGCTTTCTAAATCTAACATATCGGAATACGTCGATGTAGTAAGAGCTATAGATTGTTCGTCTTTTTTCAATTCCGACTTCAAGCTTTTTAAGCTTTCTCCGGTCGCTCCCGAAGACATATCCTCAAGACTTTTTGTTATTTTTTTGGTGGAGTCTACCATTTTCTTTCTGGCTTTAAGCGTTAATATTTCATTTTCAAGAGTTCTAATTTGATGCTCTGTAGCAGAGACTGAAGCTTCAGTCTTTTTCACCGCAGCTCCGTAATTGGCTAATATAACTTTAAAGTGTTTTGCTTCTTTTACGGCCGTATTTTTTTGACTTAAAGCCTCTGCCGCTTTCCTATCGGCTTCTTGAGAAGATATTTCGCCCCGTTTAGCTTTACGAATAGCCGCCGCGGCGCTTTCTTCATATATTTTTATTTCTTGAAGTTTTTTTTCTAAATTTCGTTTTGTTTCTATCGACATTGCCTTTATGTTTCCTAGGCTTGTAGTAGCTTCCTGCTGAAATTTGTTAAGCTCGACGATTTTTTTCTCGGCAGTTTTTATCGGGTCTCTGAAAATAGCGAAAAATTTATCTAAAGATTTAATTATAGATTTCCAAAGAGCTTGCAAAAATTTTTTAAACATAATTTAAAACCCTACTTAGATATAAATTTATTCATAAAAATTCTTCGCTATAACTTAACGTAATACCTTGTATTTTAATAAATATTTTTACAAATATTTAGAATTAGTAAACTTTTAAGACATTTTATCGTTGAAAACCTGCCTGGACTTGATTAGACAAATTGTTG
>CASEKF010000006.1 GCA_949288455.1 uncultured bacterium | reverse complement strand
AAAAGGTCTAAACATCTTGCAAAAAGCCCCGGTTGAACGTTCAACCGGGGCTTTTTGCAAGATGTTTAGACCTTTTTAACAAATTTTGAAGCTCAATCTTTAAAAAATGTTCAACAATAAAAAAAGCTCCAGCGATAAGACTCGAACTTATAACCGTCCGGTTAACAGCCGGATGCTCTGCCATTGAGCTACGCTGGAGTATCTTTAACGAATCGAATTATAGCATAAACCAATTTATTTTGCAAGTCTTTTTTATACTTTTTTTTATATTTTTTTTATATATTTTGAACGGATTTTAAAAGTCTTGATAAAAACCGGGAAATTGATTACAATAATAAAATAATTAAACTATATATTGTTTCCGTATAAAAGCCGAGTTCTTACGATTTTTTAGAACGTTTTTAATTTGGCTATTTTGGATTTTTTAAGAAAGATTTACGGTTTAATTAAAAATTTGGCTTATTTTATTCAGAGATAAGATTATGCTTTTCCACGTACGGCGTTTGCTCGTTTTTAGACCGTATCTTGCGAGTAATTAGCGCATCTCGTAAGACGATATATTTTAATAGAGCAGATAGAGCCGCTCCTAGATAAAACGGACGTAAAATAATTTAAGGAGAGTCTTTTATTATGAAGAAATTTTTTTCGGTTGTAGCTGCGTTTTTTATGTTGACTTCGGTTTGTATACATGCTCAAACCGTAACGATACCTCATATCAATCCTCCGGCCGCATCTGAGACTATTGAAAAAGGATTGGATTTGAGATCCATAGATAATATTATTTTGACAATCTCGAAGGAATCCGCTTATAACCCTCCAGTCGCTAAATTATGCAACGGAGCCATAACGGGGATAAGGGATTATCTTAAATCTAAAAGATTATATAAAACGCATATTCCTTTTAATTCTTCTTCTCTTTCTCCTGAGAAAGCTATCGAGGCTTTTAATAATACTTATGGCAAAATTAAATCTCAATACCCTAAGGCGGATCCTGAACAGATATCATACGCGGCCGTTAGAGGAGCTTTAAAGCAAATTGGCGATAATTACGCTCAATTTATGACTCCTAAAGAATACAAAGCTTTAATGGATCAAATGAAAGGCGGAAATTTCGGCGGTATCGGAGTATATGTGGAGTTAGACGATAAAAACAAGCTTATAAGAGTAATTAATCCCATTGAAGATTCTCCTGCAGAAAAAGCCGGTATAAAAAAGGGAGACGAGATTATAAAGATCAACGGAGTCCCGATAAAAGATATGGAAAACGTCGCTAAAGCTAACGAGAAGTTGAGAGGGGAACCGGGCTCCGAAGTTACGATTACCGTTAAAAGAGGAAAGCTTCAGCCGTTTGACGTCACTTTAACCAGAGATATTATTAAAACTCATTCCGTATCTTATAAAATGCTTGACAATAAAATAGGGTATATTAGAATTGCGCTTTTTGCCGAGCGTACGGGCGAAGAAATGAGAGACGCGGTCAGCGCTCTCGAACGCGAAGGGGCCAGAGGATTTATTCTGGACGTTAGAGGCAACGGAGGCGGTTACGTCACTTCCGCTATTCAAACGGTAAGTTTATTTGTGCCTACCGGAAGCAACGTCGTTACTCTCGTAAAAGAAGGAGCCGGAGATATTCCTTATACCAGTCTTCCAAACGTGAGATACGGATTGTCTATACCGATGGCAGTTCTTATTGACAAAGGCTCCGCCAGCGCTTCCGAAATCACCGCCGGAGCTCTTCAGGATTATAAAAAAGGCATATTGGTAGGAGTAACGTCTTATGGAAAAGCAAGCGTTCAAAAAATTTATCCGTTGCAGAATTCTACCGCGATGAAATTTACGACTTCGCATTATATGACTCCTAAAAAGAGGCTTATCGATAAGGTTGGAATAGAGCCTGACGTCGTTTCCAAATTTTCGGAGTCAAAGCCTATAAGATCGGAAAAAGACGACGTTCAGCTCCAAAAGGCAATTGAATTAGTATCTGAAAAGATTAGCTCAGATAAATCCGGAGACGGTTTTTCCATGTCTTCGGCCATAAAATCCCCGAGTTTTTCCAATGATTTGACTCAGATCTCCGAAATGTTTCCCAACGGATATGAGATTGTCAATTCAGAATTGATTTTATCGGAAGACATATTATACGAACGTTTTACGATAAAAACTGACGGCGTTGAGCGAGATGTCTATTTTACTAGAGGATCGGTTTTCGAAAAGTAATTCAGGGGTCTTTTATGAAAAAATATTATTATTATTTTTTGACTCTATGTTTTGTGATAGCCGGAGCTTTAGGAGGTTTTTATATAGGCAGCAGCCGCGCCGTTTCCAGAGCGGTTCATGAACAGGAGTCTAAATCCGGTTTAATCGAGAGAAGAATAATTAATTCGGACGTATTCGAGCCTATTGAAATGGCGTCGGGCGACAGCTCGGAAGCCGATTCGGTATTTGGCGTAGATTTTATGCTTATAAAAAAGTCTATAGCTATGCTTAACGAGGAGTTTATAGAAGACCTCGATATGAGGAAATTAGCCGCCGGAGCAGTCAAGGGTATGAAAGATTGTCTTAAGGAAGCGAAGTTGGATTTTTCGTTTATAGCCCCGATACCTAAAACGACTCCCGAGAAAGATTTGATGCAGGCGGTCCAAAATATTTACGACGAGGCTATGGCAAGAAACGCCGGAAAAATAACGGAGAGCGAACTTGCTTACGGGGCCTTAGCGGGAGTAATGGAGCGTTTGGACGATCCTTATTCGGTAGCTATGGATCCTAAACGTTACAAAATGCTGAACGAGCATATGAGCGGCGGAAATTACGGCGGAATTGGAATATATCTTGAAAGGAATAAGAAAACCGGAAGGCTTACCGTTCTGAATGTCATTCCTGACGGGCCGGCATATATAGCGGGAATTAAAAACGGCGACGTTATTATGAAAATAGACGGTTATCCTCTCAAAAATACGGAATTGGAACTTGCGTCTCAAAAGATACGAGGCAAAAAAGGGACTCCGGTTACCCTGCTGATAGATCGGGAGACCGACGGTATAAAAGAATTTAAAATTCTACGCGACATTATACATGAAAACAGCGTCGAGACTTCTATGAAGCCGAATAAAATCGGTTATATAAAGATAAGCGTATTTGGAGACGAGACCGGAAGAGAGTTTTCCGACGCCATGGAAAAGCTTGAAGCCGAAGGCGCGGAAGGCTTGCTTCTGGATCTTAGAAATAATTCCGGCGGTTTCGTTTCTTCCGCTATAGACGTTTGCAGTCGTCTTATAGACGCGGGAGCTTTAATAGTTTCGGTAGTCAATCCCAGAACGGGAAGAAATGAAGTTTATCGGGCTTATGGAGGCGAAGGCGTAGATATTCCTATCGCCGTTTTGGTAAACGGGAACTCTGCCAGCGCTTCCGAAATTACGGCGGGCGCTTTAAAAGACGTTGTGTCCGCAAAAATAATCGGGGAGCAGACATATGGTAAAGCGGCCGTGCAATCTATAAGAGAATTTAAAGACGGAGGCGCGTTAAAGTTTACCGTAGCCAGATATTTGACTCCAAAGGGAGTAGATATAGATAAAAAAGGTATAACTCCTGATTTTACCGTTAAAATGGATAATAAATATATGAATACCGAGAATGACGCTCAGATAAAGAAGGCTTTATCCGTTCTTAAGCGCGAGATGACAGATAGTAAATCTTCGTCCGATTCTTCCGGAAATCCGGGGCAAAATTCCATCGATCCTTTACGAGACTTATAAATTGAGCATGGAAGAATTTATTTTAGATAAGCTGAGAGTTCTTCCTGACGCCAGCGGAGTCTATTTGATGAAAGATGCCGAAGGCGTCGTAATATATGTGGGAAAAGCGGTAAATTTAAAGAGACGCGTAAAGTCGTATTTTTATTCGTCCGGAGGCCATTCTTTAAAAACTAAAGCGTTAGTTTCCAAAATTAGAGATTTTGAACTTATAACTACGTCTTCCGAGCTTGAAGCTCTTATTTTGGAATGCGCTCTTATAAAAAAATACCGGCCGGAATACAATATTCTTCTGAAAGACGGCGGCGGATATCCTTATATTGAACTTTTCTCAGAATATCCTTTTCCTTCTATAAGAACTTCGAGAAACAGAACCGATAAGAGAAATAAACTTTTTGGCCCTTATGTGAACGCCGAGAACTTACGTCGTTTGATTTTGTCTATTCGCCGTTTTTTTAAAATAAGGATATGCAAGGATCGGGAACCCAAAAGGAAACGCCCTTGTCTTTATCATCAGATAGGATTATGTTCGGGGCCATGCGCCGGACTCATATCTTTGGAAGACTATTCTTCTAACGTCAGAAACGCCGTCGATTTTCTTAATGGAAAGATAGACGGCGTTATAGACGATTTGTATAAGAGAATAAACGAGGAGTCGGAAAAGTTTAACTTTGAAAAATGCGCCGCTATATTGAAAGATATAAAAGCTATTGAAAAACTGAAAGAAAAGCAGAAAGTCGTTTTTGAAAAAGAGATAAACAGAGATTACGTGGGCTTCTTCGTTTCCGGATGCGAGGTTCTTTTTAAGGTTTTGATCGTTAGAAACGGCGTTTTAATAGATAAAGGAGATATGCTATTTGCCTCAAAATTTGAGGAGAGCGACGCGGAACGTCTTAAAATTTTTATTTTGAATTATTACGAATACGCTTCTTTTATACCTCCTGAAATATATGTTCCTTGCATGCCTGAGGACTCGGAACTTTTGGAACGGTGGATGTCTGAAAAGGCCGGAAGAAAAGTCGAACTTTCCGGAAAACCGCGGGGACGGAATAGAGAAATTATCGAAATGGCTTTGCATAACGCTGAGGTCGCTTTGGAATCGGTAAGAGCGTCCGAAAAACGAAACGATAAAATGCCCGTTCTTGAAGAAATTCAGGCTTATTTATCTCTCCCGTCTATTCCTTTGAGGATAGAAACTTACGATATATCGAATTTATCAGGTAAAAACGCCGTAGGATCTATGGTCGTTCTCACTCGCGGAGTTCCGGATAAAAAAAATTACAGGAAATTTAAGATACGATTTAAAGAAACTCCCGACGATTTTGCCATGATGCGAGAAGTTCTTTCAAGACGTTTTACGATAGATAGAAATAAAAAAGCGGACATATGGAAGACTAACTTCCCCGATTTAATAGTTATCGACGGGGGAAAGGGGCAGCTCGGCGCGGTCGCCGACATTATCGCGAAACAAGGCGTTCCTTTCGTAGGATTAGCTAAAAAAAATGAGGAAATATATTTTCCGGACGCAGCTGAGCCGCTGGTTTTGAGTAAAGATTCCCGAGCTTTAAATCTGATTAGACTTTCTCGGGACGAAGCTCACAGGTTCGCCGTATCTTTTCATCGAAAATTGAGGCGGAACGAAGCTTTTAAACGTAAAGACAGGAATAGTGAACTATGAAAATAATATTGGCTTCTTCTTCGCCAAGGAGAAGAGAGTTATTGTCGCATATCGGCGTTGACTTTTCAACGGCCGTTCCTCCTGCTTCGGCCGAGGCTTCTATTGAGGCTTGCCGTTATAATCCTACGGAGTTTGCCGAAAGGAACTCTTTTATGAAAGCCGGCGAAGTCGCTAAAATTTCGCCTAAAGATTCAATTGTTCTTGGAGCAGACACTATCGTTGTTTTAGGCGACGTCATCTTGGGAAAACCAAAAGACGGCGAAGACGCTAAAAAAATGCTTTTGGCTCTTTCGGGAAAGATGCATGAGGTTATAACGGGAGTGACCGTTATCAATAATAAAATCGGTCGATCCATAACTTCTCATGAGTCTACCGAAGTGTTTTTCAAAAAGCTGTCTTCAGAGGAAATAGACTTTTATATAAAGTCCGGAGAGCCTATGGATAAGGCCGGAGCATATGCTATTCAGGGCTTGGGTTCTCTTTTTATTCCGGGAATAAAGGGATGTTTTTTTAACGTCGTCGGTCTTCCGTTATTTAAATGCATGTCTATGATAAGGGATATTTCGGAAGACTGATATGGAAAATATTGTTAATATTCCTTTTATAAAGCGGTTTTCCAGCGATATAGCCATCGATTTGGGAACTTTGAACAGCAGCATTTCTTCTGATTCTTCCGATAATAAATTTTCCGAATCTTCATTCGTAGCTTACGACAATAAGAAAAAAGCTGTTATAGCTATAGGCGATAAAGCGAAGAAAATGCTTGGAAGGACTCCTCCTTACGTTAAAATTATACGTCCGGTAAAAAGCGGAGTTATCGGCAACTTTGATATGGCATGCGTATTGATCGAGTATTTGATGAAGCATGTTAAATATTCAAGTTTGATAAAACCGAGAATTATGGCGGCGGCTCCTGAGGATAGCAGCGAAGTCGACAGAAGAGCCGTTCAGGAATCGTTGCGTCTTTCGGGAGCCAGAGTCGTATATTTGATAGAGCAGATAATAGCTTCCGCTATAGGAGCCGATATTCCCGTGATGGAGGCTAACGGAGGCATAATAGTAGATCTTGGAACCACCTCATGCAGAGTCGCTTTAATTTCGCTTGGCGGAATAGTTGAAATGCAAACTACTCCGTTTGCCGGAAGTTATATGGATAAAGCCGTCGCAGACATGCTTATGAGAAAATATAACCTGCTTGTCGGAGAATTGACATGCGAGAAATTGAAGATTCAGCTTGGCAGCGCCGTAGAGCTTGATCAGCAGTCATCCGTGATAGTGAAGGGCAGAGATATTTCAACCGGTCTCCCCTCTGCGGCTGAGGTTACCGGAAAGGACGTTTTTCAATCTCTTTCGGAGCCTGTAAATATGATTATTAAAACCGTGAAAAGTTGTATTGAAAGCGCTCCTCATGGCTTGATAAGCGATATTATAGACAGAGGTATAACCATATCGGGAGGCATAGCCTTTTTAAGAGGCCTTGACAGGGTTATATCCGGTCGCCTTAACATAAAATGCAAAATCGCTCCCGAGCCTGCGTTTTCGGTAATTCGCGGAATGGAAAAAATAATGGCTTCTCCTCATTTGATGAAGTTTTTTTTTAGTAACGCCCCGGATAGAATAAGCGATATTAAATAAATAATTCTAATAATGGCTAAGTTTTCTAATAAAAAAACGTTTTTTTATACGGTTTGCGCCGTAGTAATAATATTTATTCTTGCTGCCGCCGGATTTAGTTCGGGATTTCTGCGCATGATTAGATCTCTTTCTCTTTCTCCGGTCGAACAAGCGGCCGGAAGAACCGGAGGAGCTTTAGCGTTGTCTTGGAATAATATTTCGGGACTTTTAAACGCGGCGTCCGAAAATAGGAAGCTTAGAGATGAAAATCGTTCTCTTAAGGCTGAGATAGACGAATTGACGATATATAGACATGAAAATATTCGTTTGAAATCTCTTTTAAATTTAAAAGAAAGTCTTAAATATGAGACTATAGCCGCGGAGGTCTGCGGCAGAGATATAAATTCTTGGTTTTTACGCTTTGAAATTAATAAAGGTAAAAACGACGGCGTTAAAAAAAATATGCCCGTTCTCTCGGATAGGGGATTGGTTGGAGTCATATCGGACTCTTATCCCGGTACCGCCGCGGTTAGGACTATTCTCCACAATAAAAGCATGACGCCCGTTTACATAGTCGAATCCGGAGCTTTTGCTTTGCTTGAAGGCGAAGGCGGAGTTTCCGGGACTTTGAGATATATCTATAACGCTTCTCTTATAGACGTAGGGCAGCTCGTGGTTACTTCCGGTTTAGGCGATATATATCCCGGAGGTCTCGTTATAGGAGTTACGGAGAAAAATTATAAGGGAGAAGTTACCGTTAGAACTTTCGCTGATATAGCTACCGTAAAGCGAGTGCTTGTCCTGGATAGGACTTTAGGAAAATGAAGAGCAGGGCTTATATTTTTATTTTTTTCCTGATAATAATTATTTTGTCGATCATTCAGGCCGATTTTATGAAAGATCTGAATTTTTTGGGCGCGAAGCCTGATTTTTTGCTTTTATTTTCTTCTTTTTCCGGTTTTTACATGGTAGGAAATTTTTTGTATCCGGCTCTGTGCGGATTATTTGCAGGTTTGTGCGCAGGAGCGTTCTCTGACGTATCCGCGTCATATTTTATTTTTATTTACGTATGTTCTTCCGCCGCCGGTTTTTTTTTCAGAGATAAAAGATTCGCTTCTTCGTCTTATTTTATTTTTTTGTTATGTGCCGCGGCGACTTTATTTTCCGCCGTTTCCGCTTCTCTTTTTTCTTTAGTCTCGGATTATGGAAACTTAGCGTATTTTATATTGAATCTTCTTCCTTGCCAGTTACTCGTCAATTTGATATTTGCCGCGCCGGTTTCCGGACTGGTGAGACTGTTTACTATGAATACGAATCCTTATCAAAGTTTTAAGTAAACGCATATGTACAAGGAAAAAATATCTGTTCTTTACTTCATGATTATAGCGGGATTTATGCTGCTTATATGCAGGTTGTGGTATCTTCAGTTTTATGAAAGAAACGAATTTATTAAGCTTGCCGACGATAATACAATAAGACATATCCCCATGCCTGCCGAGAGAGGCCTTGTTTTTTCTTCCGACGGCGAAATATTAGTGAAGAATTCCATATATTTTAAAGCGAGCTTACTCAGCATAGAAGTCGAAAATATTTCCGATACTTTAGATAAAATATCGACTGTAATTCCTTTGAGCGTTAAGGAAATAGGTTATATAAAAAAGAAGATGTCCGAATATACTTTAGATCCAGTGATTATCAAGGATATGCTTGATTACGGGACTTTTTGTCGCCTTGCCGAAATAAAAGCGGAATGTCCGGGGCTTTTGCTTGAAGTTCAGCCTGTGAGAGATTATCCTTTCGGCGTTTCGGCTTGTCATGTCTTGGGTTATGACGGTCCCGTTTCCGAGGAAGAAGTTAACAATCCTGATAACGACTATTCGGTCGGAGATTTTAACGGCAAAGACGGCGTAGAGAAGGAGTATGACGAAAGACTGAGAGGCAAAAAAGGATCGGCCAACGTTAGGGTAAACGCAGCCGGACGCTTGATCGATGCGGTCGGGGTAGATTTTCCGATCCCGGGAGACAGCGTTTTTTTAACTATAGATTCTACTTTGCAATTAGCCGCCGAGAAGGCTTTAAGAGAAACGATCAAGGAATTGGAATTAAAAAACGGCGAGAGTTCCGGAGGCGCCGCAGTAGTTTTAAACGCGAAAACCGGAGCCGTTTTGGCCATGGCAAGCTATCCCGTTTATGATCCGAATAAGTTTGCCAGAGGCATTTCGCAAAAAGATTACGACGACTTGATAAACAATAAAGCTAATCCTCTTTTAAATCGGCCTATTCACGGAGCATATCCATGCGCGTCTACCTTTAAAATTATCACTTCTTCCGCCGCTCTTCAGGAAGGTCTTGCCGGCGAACATGATCATTATTATTGCAAAGGTTTTTACGATCTTCAAGGGCATGTTTTCAATTGTTTCGTGACATCCGGCCATGGTTGGATTTCTTTTGAAGAAGCCTTGGCTTATTCATGCGACGTCGTATATTATGAAATCGCCTCAAGATTTAAAATTGAGAAATTTTTGAAATATATCGCAGATTTTGGCATCGGCAGTAAAACCGGAATAGATCTTCCCGGAGAAAACTCGGGTCATCTTCCTTCCGAACAATGGAAGATAAAGACTTACGGAGAGCCTTGGTATCCCGGAGATACGGTAAATTTATCCATAGGCCAGGGATTTGTCGAAGTAACTCCTCTTCAAGTAGCAAGATTTACTATGGCCGTGGCGAACGGGGGATATCTTTACAGACCTTATATCGTCGATAGGATCGAATCCGCTTTTGGAAACGAGGTCGAGAAGGTAAAACCTCATTTGGAGAGAAGACTGTCAATAGACGAAAGATTTCTTGCGGCGGTAAGACGCGGAATGAGAGGAGCGGTATCGTATGGATCCGGACGGGCGGCGGATTGCGAATATGCGGAAGTCGCGGGAAAAACCGGCACGGCGGAGAATTTTCCTACTCCCGAGAATCCAAAGGGCTTGAACCATACTTGGTTTACGTCTTTCGCGCCTTACGGAGATCCGGAAATTGTAGCGACGGTTTTGCTTGAAAAATCAGGCGGTTACGGAGGAGAACTCTCCGCAAAAATAGCTAAAAAAATTTATGACGCTAAGTTCAAATAAATTTTTGAGGCTTTGTTAGATTCTTTAAATAAAAAAAATTGCGCAGGGGTGTTTTTTATGACTAATATTATAGACGAATTGGAATGGAGAGGCCTAATAGCTCAAACGACTGACAAGGATAAATTGAAAAAACTGCTTGACGAAGGCTCTATCGTATGTTACTGCGGATTTGATCCTTCTGCTTCGTCGCTTCATGTAGGCAATTTTCTGGCTATTATGCTTTTAGCCCATTTTCAGAGAGCCGGGCATAAGCCTCTTGTTCTCGTAGGAGGAGCGACGGGAATGATCGGAGATCCCAGCGGCAAATCTAAAGAGAGAAATCTTTTAGACATTAATACCGTTAAAGAGAACGCCGAGTCGATAAAGAGACAACTCTCCGGATTTCTCGTTTTTGACGATTCTAAAAGCGGAGCGAAGCTTGTAAATAATTACGATTGGCTCGGCAAATTCGGATTTCTTGAATTTTTAAGAGACGTCGGCCGCTTTTTCAGAGTAGGGGATATGATGGCTAAGGAAAGCGTAAAAAACAGGCTCGCGAGAGAAGAAGGAATCTCTTATACGGAGTTTAGTTATCAGCTTCTTCAAGCGTACGATTTTTTGTATTTAAACGAGAAATATAATTGTACGTTGGAATTGGGCGGAAACGATCAGTGGGGCAACATTACTGCCGGAGTAGAGCTTATACGTCGTTTAAAAGCTAAAGAAGTTTACGGTTTGACTAATCCTTTGATAACCGGGGCCGACGGATTAAAGCTGGGCAAGACGGTAGCCGGCGCCGTATGGCTTGATAGAGAACGAACTTCTCCTTTCGCTTTCTACCAATTTTGGCTGAGAACCGACGATAGAGACGTCATAAGATATTTAAAGCTTTTTACGTTTTTGAATAAAGAAGAAATTGACAGTCTTGAGGAAAGCCTGAGTTCGAATCCGGAATTGAGGGAAGCGCAAAAAAAATTGGCTTGGGAACTGACGGCCGCAGTTCATGGGAAAGACGACGCCGACAAGGCCGAAGAAGCGTCAAAAGTTTTATACGGACAGGAAATTAAAAATTTCACGGACGAAATGATCGGCGGAATTTTTTCGGAAGTGCCGGGAACGACGCTGAGTTTTGATAATCTTGGAGCCGTTAAGCTCTTGGATTTGGTCGTTTCGGCTTCTTTGGCTCCTTCTAAAAGCGCGGCTAGAAAATTGATAGCTCAAGGCGGAGTGTATTTAAATAATATCAGGGAAAACGATCCGGATAAGATTATTTGCAGGGAAAATCTTGCGTCCGAAACTTGTCTTGTCTTAAGAAGCGGCAAAAAAAATTATTGCTTGGTAAAATTTGAATAATTTGTCTTAAAATTTTTGTTTACTTTCGTTTTTTCTGCTATAATTTTAATTGATAAAATAAATTACGGAGGTTTAAATGACAGGAAAAAGAAAAGACAGACTGGGCTTTTCAATGATTGAATTACTCGTCGTTATAGC
>CASEKF010000005.1 GCA_949288455.1 uncultured bacterium | reverse complement strand
GGCCTTAAGTTCATATTATGATTTCGTTATTCTTATAATATATGTTATGAATAATTAAATCTGCCTGCTTTTATTTTAATATATTTGCTTTTGAAGGTTTGTTAAAAAGTGGGGAGGATTTGTATATGCATCAAATAGCGTATCGATTTGCCCCGTTTAACCCAAAAGCGCAAAGTTCATTTGCGCTGGGGCAGACGAAAACAGGGGTAAGATACTCCTAAAAGTTTTTTATAGGCGTTCAAATTGTCCTTTTTTTTTCTTTTACTCGTGATTTGATTTTTTTTCAGAAATAATATATAATAATCCATTAAATTTTTTACTTTAATAAAGAGCGAAAATATTGTTTTTGAGGTGGTGGAACAATTGTTCGAAGAATATTTTTATCAGTCTTCGTCTATGGATTGCGGCTCAATGTTGATTGTAGACGACGACGAAACAAATTATGAAATTCTTGCCAATATTTTTTCTCCTTACTACGATATAATTTACGCTTCGAACGGAAAAACAGGGCTGGAGGCCGTTTTAAACAATAAGGACAAGTTATGTTCCATACTGTTAGACGTCGTTATGCCGGAGATGAACGGTCTTCAAGTTTTAAGAAGCCTTAAAGAAGCGGAGCTTCTTGATAAAATACCTGTTTTTCTGATAACGGCGGAAGCTACCGTAGACGTTATGCGGGAAGCTTATCGGCTCGGAGTTATGGATATTATACCTAAGCCGGTGACGCCGTACGTAGTTTTGCGCCGAGTCCAGTCCGTCGTGGAGCTTTTCAGCGCAAGAAAGCGGTTAAGCGACGTCGTAGAGCTTCAACACCTGGATCTTCTTTCTCAGGCGGAAAAGATTATTTCTTTAAACAAAGGAATGATCGAAGCTTTAGCGACGGCTATTGAATTTAGGAGCGAAGAGTCGGGAGACCATGTTCGCCGCATAAATAGAATTACGGCTCATATTTTATCAAACACGAAGTTTGGGAACGGTTTGTCTTCCATGGATATAGAAAAGATAGCTTTGGCGTCCATAATGCACGACGTCGGCAAAATAGCCGTTCCCGACTCTATTTTGAAAAAGCCCGGACGCCTTACGGAAGAAGAATTCGAAATTATGAAATCCCATACGACGCAAGGAGCCGCGCTTTTGGACAAAATCCCTCAATTAAGAGAAAACGAAGCTTACGAATATGCGCGGGACATAGCCCTTCACCATCACGAACGTTACGACGGCAAAGGGTATCCGGAAGGCTTGAAAGGCGACGAAATCTCAATATGGGCGCAGGTCGTCTCCTTAGCCGACGTTTACGACGCTTTAATTTGCAAGCGGGTTTATAAAAAAGCGTTTTCGAGAGAAGAAGCTTTAAATATGATAAAAGACGGTAAATGCGGAGCTTTTAATCCTTTTCTGTTAGAGTGCTTTTTTAAAGTTGAAAACGATCTTTATAATTTTTAGTTAACGGAGCGATTTTGTTATGGAACAGAGTAAAAAAGATATTTTGACGGCCGCGAGCGTGGACGTAAACGACGCTTTGGAACGTCTTATGGGCAGCGAAGCGCTTTTTGAACGCCTGCTGAAAAAATTTTTGGAAGATCCTAATTTTGCCTCATTGGAGCGCGCTATTGACGCTGACGACGCGAAAAGCGCGCTCGTTTTTTCGCATACGCTTAAAGGCTTGTGCGGAAATCTGTCTATGACTAAATTAGCCGGACTTTTTACGGAACAAACGGCGCTTTTAAGAAAAGGAGATTTTAATGAGGCAAAAGAAATGATGCCTGCCATATCGTCGGCTTATCAAGACGTTTCGGAAGCTGTCGGGAGGATCGTTTGATGAAATTTTTACCGGCTAAGTTTGCGTCGATATTGAGAAAACTAAAAATATATTTTGCGATATTGATTTTTATGCTGGCTATAGGCTGCGTATTCTATATATTTATACGAAATTCTCTTCTTCACAATTATCAGAATCTCGGAGACTCCATCGCCAGTAATTACGCTTCGGAAGTCGAAGGAGACCTGAATATTTTCAGAGCTCTTATTTCTTTTGGAACGGAAAATATAGATTCGTACGTAAGAGACGGCGATTCGTTCGAGACGGCCGAGCGTAAAATTAAGCTTTATTATCAGCGTCTTCAGAAAATTTTAGGCGAGGGTACGGTAGACCCTTACGCCGTATTTCAGGGAAAATTTATGCCCGCCGTTCCTTGGGAAGGAGACGCCTCTTATGATTATGCCTCTTCCTATTGGCATAAAGCGGCCATGGAGGCGGAAGGAAAAACGGTTTTTACCGATTTATATATCGACGCTATTTCTAAGAAGCCGGTCGTTACTATCGCAAAGAAATGCAACGAGTCGGACGCCGTGCTTGCGTTCGACGTTTTTCCCGAGAATATTCTTCGCAACGCTAATTTATTTGCTCTTCCGCCGTCCGCTTCGGTATATATTTGCGATAAAAACGGCGGAAAAATTTACGCAAACAACATTTCCGGCATTCCTGAACAAGAGCTTAACGGCTTTATAAAAACACTTCGAGACGGAATTGCGGACGGCAGTCTTAACGCTTATAACGCGTCGTTTAGGAATTTGGACGGGAAAAAAATAGGCGTTTATCACGATATGATTTCGTGCGGATGGCTAGTTATAGTTACCGTTCCGTTTGATACTATGTTGAATCGGCTGAATCAATTTGCTCTTTTCTTCGGGCTTATTATGCTTACGATTCTTACGACGTTTATATTCGTTACTTCGCGCAATATTCAGCTGGATTTAGCGATAGAGCGCACTAACGAAACCATAAGAGTGTTAGGCAACTCTTACTACGCTTTATATAGGATCAATTACAAAAATAATACTTACGAGATAATTAAAGGTTCCGATTACGTGCTGAGCCGTTTGCCGTTAAAAGGCTCTTACTCCGATCTTTTGAGCCTCGTCGGACAAGTTATAGAGGAAACCGCGTTCAAGGATTTTCAAAAAAGTTTCGCGTCTACCAGCATTCAATATTTAGTCGAGAATAAAATTCGCGATTACGGCGGAGATTTTTTGCGCCGTTTCGGAGAGGAATACCGCTGGGTAAGCGTTCAAATCCTTTTCGACGACTCGTTGTCTCCCGACGAAGTCGTGATGTGTTTTAGGGAAATCGATCAGTATAAACGTCAAAAACTTCAGGAATATAAACTTCTTGAGGACGCTTTGGTCACTTCCCGACAGAGCGAAAAAGCCAAACAGTCTTTCTTTAATAATATGTCTCATGATATGAGGACTCCTCTAAACGCTATTTTGGGTTTATCCGATTTGGTCCGCCGGAATGTTTCCGATTCGGAAAAAGTTAAGAGTTATATAGATAAAATTTCTTATTCTTGCCGGCAACTTTTGGATTTGGTCAACGATATTTTAGATATGTCGCGTATGCAGCAAGGCAAAGTCGTTCTAAATAATCAAGCCTTCGATCTTAAGGATTGCGTAGATAAGTGCGTCGATTCTTTTAGAATGCAGGCCGAATCGGAGAATAAAATTTTACTGGCGGAATATGACGTATCCTCGTCTTATGTTTTGGGAGATTCTAATCGCATTAACCAGATCTTGAATAATTTGCTGTCAAACGCTTTAAAGTTTACTTCGGAGGGCGATACCGTATCGATAGCGCTGCGCCAGCTTGAAGAACAGCCTCATTCTTTGTATCAGCTCGTTATTAAAGATACCGGAATAGGTATGTCGGAAGAATTTCTTCCGCATATTTTTGATCCTTATGCGCGAGAGAATAGATTTTCTTCCAAACAAGTCAACGGAACCGGCCTGGGAATGCCTATAGTAAAAAGTTTGGTTACTCAAATGAGCGGACAGATATACGTAGAAAGCAAAATAGGAAGCGGAACCGTTTTTACCGTTACGATTCCTTTCCTGTCCACGGATGATCCTTCCGTTGAAAAAGTAAAAGACGCGGCCGAGAATCTTGCTTCGGAAGGCGAGCTTAATCGGGAAACCGATAAGTCGTCTTTATCCGGCAAAACGATTCTTTTGGCCGAAGACAATTTAGTTAATATGGAAATAGCGACCGAAATTTTAACTATGAACGGATTGAAGATTTTGCAGGCTTGGAACGGAGCCGAAGCGCTGGATATATTCCGGTCGTCTATTCCGTTCGAGATAGACGCCGTGCTGATGGATATGCAGATGCCTCAGATGGACGGATGCGAGGCGGCGCGAAGGATTCGTTCTCTAAGCCGCCCGGATGCGAAAACGGTGCCTATCGTGGCGGCGACCGCTAACGCGTTCGCCGAAGATATAGCCGCTACTACCGCGGCGGGAATGAACGCCCATATTTCTAAACCTATCGATTTTAAAGTTCTTTGCCGGACTTTGGAACGCTTGATCGAAAATAAAAAAATTAAAGAATTGTTAAAAGACTTATAAACTTAAATATAACGGAGCTTGATTATGACTCTAAATGAAAAGCTTGATATTTTGATCCGTTTTATGCTTGACGAATCAGATAATAAAACGTTGGAAATTCCGGTTTCCCCGGAAGCTAAAAAAAGCCTTTTAAGGGCTTTGACTAACGTGCGTCCTCCTAATCCTATAAGCGAAGAGATTCTTAAACTCCAAGACGAATATCTTCAGGAAGAGAATCAACTGCGCGGAATTGTCGATTTCACTTCTTTTAAACGTATGAAAAACGGTTTCTACCTGTGGAAAGGAGATATTACCAGAGTTAAATGCGACGCTATAGTAAACGCGGCGAACGGCGAGTTGACCGGATGTTATCTGCCTTGTCACAATTGTCTTGACAATTGCGTTCATACTTACGCTGGCATGAGGCTTCGCGAGTATTGCGCGGAGATTATTAGACAGAAAAAACGTAGGGAACCCGTAGGACAAGCCGAGATTACTCCGGGTTTTAATTTGCCATGCAAGCATATTATTCATACCGTAGGCCCTGCCGTTTCAGGTCGGCTTACTCGGCGTCATAAAAAAGAATTGGCTTCATGTTATTCTTCATGTTTGAAGACAGCCGACGAAAACTATTTGGACAACGTCGTATTCTGCTGCGTTTCAACGGGAGTATTCGGTTTTCCAAACAAGGAAGCGGCCGAAATAGCGGTAGAAACGGCGGAGAATTATAAAAAATCTTCGGGAAGCAAGCTTGATATAGCATTTTGCGTTTATGCCGATCTTGACGAAGAACTTTATAAAACTTTGCTTTCATGCCGATGATATTTAAGATTTTACAATTTCAATTTTTAGATTGACTTCTTCATTTTTTAATTTTGTTCTTTTGATGTCGCTTTTATGTTAAAAAAATATGAGCTTTACTCGACGAAAGGAAAAAAACTTTTGAAATATAATTATACTAACAAGCGGCGGGAAAATAATTTCGTTAAGTTTTGACGCGAAATATATTTTCTGCGTTTTGCGGAACGATTAGAATAAGAGTAAAATTTCAAAAATACGATTTATTGTTGAAGAAGGGAGACTTGCCTATATAAAGCGATAAAGCCTTATTGAGCTAAGAGGTTTTAAATCGCTTTAATATGCGTAAAACAATATGATTAAAAAAGTGGATCATATAGGAATTGCAGCTTCAAGCCTGGACGAAATTAAAAACGTTTACGGTAAGATTTTGTCTGATATTCAAGGACACGAATATGAAGTAGAGTCTCAAAAATCCAAGATTTTATCTTTTGATTTGGGAGGCGTCCATCTGGAATTTTTAGAACCCTCTTCTCCCGATAGTCCCATAGCTAAATTTATCGATAAAAAAGGCCCGGGACTGCACCATGTCGCTTTAGAAACAGACGATATAACTTCGGAACTTGAAAAATTGAAAAAAGACGGTTTAAAACTTATTGATAACGAGCCAAGGATAGGAATGAACGGCGCAAAAATAGCCTTTGTTCATCCAAAAAGCTCCGGAGGAGTCCTTTTGGAAGTCGTTGAAAAATAGCTTGAATTTTTTCGGTCTTCTTTGGTTCAACCGGAGCGATTTTTATTTTTAAGACCGATTTGCAGTTTTGAAAGTAAGACATATTGTTTCTGAGATAACGGCGACGCTTTTGGAAACTTTAAAAAATAAATTTGAAAAGTTCGCGCCGAACCGGATTAAAATTTTAAATAGTTTGACGATTTTTATAAAATTGCGCGTTTAGAGATTTTTAAAAATTAAGAGGATTTATATGGACAATATCAATATTGAAGATTTGCCTGGAGTAACTCCTAAAGACGTAAGAGTCATTTTAGACAGACTTGCGGTAAATCCACGGACTCCAATATATATTCATGGGGAATGGTGCAAAAAATGCGGAGTATGTATAGCGATGTGTCCCCATGACGCTCTTATTCCGGGAGACGACGGAACTCCCGAAGTAATAGCCGATAAATGCAGGAGATGCGGCATGTGCGAGCTTCGCTGTCCTGATCTTGCGATTACTCTTCTCCAGACAAGAAATTGAAAAGGCAGAATTAGTTATGAAAGTAAAAAAAATACCTTATTATGGAGATTCCAGAATCTTAAGAGATTTTAATTGCGAAATTCGGGAAGTAGATTACGAACCTGTTTTTATTCAAGGCAACGAAGCCTGCGTTGAAGCCGCTATTATAGCCGGCTTGGGATTTTACGGCGGTTATCCCATAACGCCGTCTTCCGAAATAGCGGAAATTTTTTCAAGAAGGCTTCCTCAGGACGGCAAAATTTTTATTCAGATGGAAGACGAAATAGCCAGCATAGCTTCATGTATAGGAGCTTCCATAGGAGGGCTTAAATCTATGACCGCTACGAGCGGTCCCGGTTTTTCGCTTATGCAGGAAAATATAGGTTATGCCGTCATGGCGGAAATTCCCGTCGTCGTAGTCAACGTTCAAAGGCTTGGTCCGAGTACGGGAGCGGCTTCAAGTCCGGCTCAGGGCGATTTGATGCAGGCCAGATGGGGCACTCATGGAGATCATCCGATTTTGGTTCTCGCTCCTGGATCCGTCAAGGAAACTTTTGAGTTAACGATTTTGGCGTTTAATTTCGCCGAGAGGTTGAGAACTCCGGTTATTTTGCTTTCCGACGAAGTCATAGGCCATATGCGCGAGAAAATTTTGATACCTCCTTCGGACTATATTTTGCTCGAAAAGAGAAAACAACCATTCGAGCGTCCGGCTAACTATCGTCCTTATTCCAACGACGAAGATGTTCCCGCTATGGCTGAAATGGGCCTTGGGTACAGGCACCATATAACGGGTTTGCTTCATGATCAAAACGGCTTCCCGACTAATTCTCAAGATGAAATTGCGAAATGGTACGATAGAATCTATAGAAAATTCGACGCTAACATGAAGGATATATTCATGTACAATGAATACATGACGGAAGACGCCGATATACTTATAATATCTTTCGGAATCTCTTCCAGAATATCTTGTCGGGCCGCAGAAATGGCGAGAGAAAGGGGAATTAAGGCCGGAAGCTTACAATTGTTGACTCTTTGGCCTATAGACGAAGATTATCTTTCTTCCGTTATTAAGTCGAAAAAGGCGGTAATAGTTCCGGAAATGAACAGAGGGCAGCTGTTCTATGATATCGACAGACTTGCCTCAGGAAGAGTTCCGATTAAAAAGGTAAACAGGACCGACGGACATATGATTGATCCCGAGGCGATATTGGAGGTAATGGAATGAACGAACGCACGTCTCCTTTCGTTATAGATAATCTTAGGGGAAATAAAAAATTTCCGACGGTTTGGTGTCCCGGCTGCGGTAACGGCGTTGTCCTTTCCGCCATTGTCCGAGCGATAAATAAACTTGGGCTTGATAAAAATTATATAACCATGGTTTCCGGCATAGGCTGCGCCGGCAGAATGCCGGCTTATCTTGACGTGAATACCGTTCATACGACTCATGGAAGAGCTTTGGCTTACGCTACCGGAATCAAGCTGGCTAAGCCCGAAATGGAAGTTATCGTTATAATGGGCGACGGCGACGCTTGCGCTATAGGCGGAAATCATTTTATACATACCGCCCGAAGAAACATAGAACTTACGGCTATCATAGTAAATAATAGAATTTACGGTATGACCGGAGGACAGTATTCTCCTGCGACTCCTTCCGGTTCTTTTTCCACTACGTCGTCTTACGGCAATATAGATCAGCCTTTTGATATTTCTAAAATGGCGGAAGTGGCCGGAGCGGGATTTGTAGCTCGCAGTACGGTTTATCACGTGGCGGAGATGGAGAGCCTAATCGAAAAAGGCATTGAGAAAAAAGGATTTTCAGTCGTTGAAATCCTAAGCAATTGCCATACTTATTACGGCAGAATGAATAAAATAAAAGGCCCGGTAGATTTGCTTAATTATTTTAAGGAAAACACTGCCGCCGCTTCTTCCGACGACGGAACAAAGATAAAAAGAGGAATTTTTGTAGATAGAGACGTTAGAGGTTTTATCGAAGAATATAACGGCGTGATCGTTAAGGCGAGAAGAATGAAAAAATATGCGAGAACTTAAAAAAATTAGGAGAGTTGTATGAGACGCTGTGAAATTATTCTGGCAGGTATAGGAGGCCAGGGTTTGCTTCTGTCGGGGCTGATCTTAGGCGACGCTGCGGCTATAAGCGAGAAAAGGCATGCGGTTCAGATCGAATCCTATGCTCCTCTGGCCAGGGGCGGAGCCAGCAGTTCCGACATAGTAATAAGCGACGAAGAGATAAGATATCCGAGAATTGAGAAAGCCGATATCCTCGTAGCTCTTGCCGAAAGCTCTTATATCGAGCATAAAGACAGGGTAAAAGACGACGGAATTATTATTTTCAATTCCAACGGGGGCGAAGCTGATAAATCTGACTCGAGGGTTATTGAAATCCCTCTTACGGACGTCGCGGTAAGGTCGACCAAGAGAGCCATAACCGTTTCGATGGCCGCGCTTGGTTTTTTATCTCATTTTACCGATCTTATCAGCCTCAGAGCAATTCTGTCTTCTATCGCCCGGAAAGCTCCCGCCGGCACGGGAAATATAAATATAGCCGCGGCTGAAGCCGGGAGCGCGGCGGCGGAAGAGTTTTTGTCCAATGCCGAGCGCTCTTAGAGCGCTTCTGACTCGGAAAAATAAAAAAAATAAAGCGCGATTTTTTAGCGATTTCTTTGTTATTGTCACGCTTCCGAAACCGTTTGACGCGCGTAGTTATAATAAAATCTTCGGAGAACGCTCGAATGATTATACTTACGTCTGAGGAAATGCGTTTTGCCGATAAAACGGCTATTGAAGAGTATGGATATCCTCCCGTTCTGTTAATGGAATACGCCGCTTTGGGCGCCGCTAAAATTATAGCGTCAGAGTACCCGGAAGCGCGGAAAATATTGATATTATGCGGAAAAGGCAATAACGGAGGCGACGGCCTCGCCCTGGCGAGGATTTTAAAAAATAAAGGTCTTGAGCCTGAAATTTTTCTTTTGTTCGGCGAGGATCGTTTATCCGAGCTTGCCAGTTTGAATTTAAGTATTCTTAGAAAAACTTCGTCGGCGTCCGTTTTTACTTCCGATTATTGGTCGAAAGACATTTTTAAAAAGACCGATCTTATTGTAGACGCTATTTTTGGAGTCGGTTTTTCCGGAACGATAGCCCCGGAAATTTCCGAGATCATCGAGAGCGTCAATAATTCTAAAAAGCCCGTTTTATCAATAGATATTCCTTCGGGACTTAACGCCGATACCGGTAAAGTTTCAGGGGTATGCGTAAAGGCTGATAAAACCGCGGCTATAGGTTTCCCTAAAAGAGGCTTTTTCCTTTATCCCGGTTTCGAGTTGACGGGCGATTTATTTGTCGTAGATATAGGACTTCCGGAAAATACGGAATCTCAGTGTTCTTTTGCGGACGCTTCTCTGCTTCAAAGCTGGATCCCCAGAAGGAAAAAAAACGATTGGAAGGGATCGGCCGGGCGCTTATTCGTTTTGGCCGGTTCGGAGGAATACACAGGCGCGGCCGCTCTTTTGTGCAAAGCCGCTATGAGATCGGGATGCGGAATGACTTATTTAGCCGTTCCGGAAGAAATATCGCCCATAATGCATGCTAAATTGACGGAAACGGCGATAGTTCCTTATTCTGAGAACGATTATTCCCGTCTGTTTGATTTTATCGATAAATCAGACGCGGCGGCCGTAGGCCCGGGGCTTGGAAATTCCGAATTTATAAAAAATCTCGTCAAAATGGTTATGTCAAGGCTGAGGATTCCCGTAGTAGCCGACGCCGACGCTTTATATCCCGATTTGTTATCGGAATGCTCCTCGGATAATTTAGTGATAACGCCTCATATAGGAGAAGCCGCCAGACTAATCGATAAAACAGTTCAAGATATTAAGCTAGATATGATGAGATCGGCTTTTGAAGCCGCTTCTTTATTCGGTTCGGTCGCCGTTTTGAAAGGGCCTAACTCTATTATCGCGTTGCCGGACGATTATTTTTATTTTAATTTAACCGGCAGCGAATCTATGGCTACCGCCGGTTCCGGAGACGTTTTAACCGGAGTCGTAGGTTCGCTTTTAGCGCGCGGATGCTCGTCCGAAGAGAGCGCGGTTTTAGGCTGCTTTATACATGGAGCGGCGGGGGATGCCGTCGCAAAGGAAAGAGGGCGCCTTGGAATAACGGCTTCCGATATTTTAGAACGTATCCCTGAAATTTTGGAATCGCTTTTTTCGGGATCTTCGGAAGCTATAGAAGCGACGCTTAAAATTAGGCGGATTTCGGTAGTATGACGTATCCTGATAAAATTTCGGTTAAATCCGTGTTCGGAAACTATGAAGTTGAATTTATAAAGACTTTTGCAGACGCGGCGAGGCCTTTTATGTCCTCCTCGGTTTTCGTTATCGATCGGAAAGTTTGGGATATTTACGGAACGGATAAGCTTTTATGTCTTAGCGGTTCGCCGATATTTTTGCAGAACGCCTCCGAAGATAGCAAAACGATGGAGTCCGTTATGGAATTGGTAGATTTTTTTCATGAACGGAAAATGACTAAATCTTCCCGCGTCGTATCTATTGGAGGCGGAATAACTCAGGAAATATCCTGTTTTGCCTCTTCTATTTTTTTAAGAGGGGTCGAATGGTTCTTTTTTCCTACTACTTTACTTGCAAGTTCAGATTCATGCATAGGAGGAAAATCCGGTTTAAATTATAGAGGCGTGAAAAATCGACTTGGAACTTTTCATCCTCCAGGCGGCGTTTTTATAGACGTTTCTTTTTTCAAGTCTCTTTCTAAATACGCTTATATATACGGTTTTGGAGAAATAACGAAGGCGTGCCTTTTGAACGAACGTTATTCCGAATATTTCTTAAACGCGAAGTCCTGGGATATTACGGATCTGATTTCAAAGTCGCTTTCAGTTAAAAAGGATATTATAGAGGCCGACGAACTGGAAAAGGGAGCGCGTAGATTGTTGAATTACGGTCATACTTTCGGCCACGCGTTGGAAGCTTATACTAACAATCGAATTTCGCATGGACGCGCCGTTTTATGGGGAATAGACGCGGCTAATCATGTGTCTTTTAAAAAAAATCTGATGTCTGAGACCGAATATTTAAGAATAAAGCGGTTCCTTTACAATTTTTTTCTTGACGAAGAATTTAAAATTGAAAACCCTCGCAGGTTATTTAATTTTATAAACTCGGATAAAAAGGCGTTCGGAAGCTCTGTTTATTTTGTCCTGTTAAAACGAGCCGGCGCGCCGTTAATTGTTCAATTGGAAATAAACGAAGACTTATATGATATTTTTGAAGATTTTTTAAATTTCAACTCGATTTATTTTAAAGCAGGATGATGAAAAATCTGTTTTATAGTTGGAAAATTAGATTCGCTGGCCGCTGTTTCGCGGTTATTGCCGATATATATATAAATTTAGTCGTAAGGAATAAAAAATGAAGAATAAACAAGAAGGTTTTGTAAAAGAGATTCCAAAAAAGAGCGAAAATATATCGGAATGGTATACTTCCGTTATTTTAAAAGGAGAGTTGGCCGATTATTCTCCGGTAAGAGGCTGTATGGTTATACGTCCTTACGGTTACGCCGTATGGGAAAATATTCAAGATTATTTAAATCGCCGTTTTAAGGAAACCGGTCATAAAAACGGGTATTTCCCTATGTTTATACCTGAGAGCTTTTTGAAGAAAGAAGCCGAACATGTCGAAGGATTCGCTCCTCAGGTCGCTTTGGTTACTAAAGGAGGCGGCGAAAATTTGACCGAGCCTTTGGTAGTGCGGCCGACTTCGGAATCCATAATATGCAGCATGTATGCGAAATGGATAAGAAGTTACAGAGATTTGCCGGTTCTTATTAATCAGTGGTGCAGCGTCGTAAGATGGGAAAAAACTACCCGTCTTTTCCTTAGAAGCGCGGAATTTTTGTGGCAGGAAGGCCATACGGTTCATCGCACTCCGGAAGAAGCCGAAGAAGAAACTGAAAAAATGCTGGAAGTATATAGAGAATTTGCCGAAGATTTTTTGGCTCTTCCGGTGCTTACAGGCAAAAAAACGGACGGAGAAAAGTTTGCCGGAGCCGATCACACTTACACGATCGAAGCGCTTATGCCTGACGGGCAAGCTTTACAATCCGGAACTTCCCATAATTTAGGCAGTCATTTCGCAAAAGCTTTCGATATTAAATTTTTGGATAAAGACAATGTTGAAAAATATCCTTATCAAACTTCTTGGGGCGTTTCTACCAGAATTATCGGCGCGATTATTATGACTCATGGAGACGATCGAGGCCTTGCTTTTCCTCCTAAAGTCGCTCCCGTCCAGGTCGTTATAGTTCCGATTTTCTACGGTCAAAAAGAGGCGGTTCTTGAGAAAGCGGCCGAAATAAAGCGGGTTCTTTCCGAAAAATTCAGAGTGGAGTTAGACGATAGAGACGAATATAAGCCCGGATGGAAATTTAACGAATGGGAGATGAAGGGCGTGCCGTTGAGATTGGAAATAGGCCCTAAAGATATCGAAAAGAATCAGGTCGTCGCTTCGTCGAGAATTGAAGAAGGAAAAATTCAGATTCCCGTAGATAATTTGTCTGAGAGCGTCGAAAAACTTCTCGACGATATACAGAATAAATTTTACGCAAGAGCCAAAACTTTCTTTGATTCCCATATTTTTGAAGCTTCAAGCAGAGAAGAGATAAAGGAACATATCAAAGCCGGAAGAAAAGGATTTTACAAAACGGCTTGGTGCGGAAGCGAAGAATGCGCGGAAAAAACGGCCGAAGAAACTTCGACTACTTCAAGATGTATAGAGCGACGCGAAACGGCCGGAGGACTTTGCGCCGGCTGCGGTAAAGCCGCCTATAAATATCTTTATTTCGGCAGAGCTTATTAAGATTTATTAAGCGGGTTAAAATTTTATGTGGCCCGCTTTTTTTATTTTTAGTGAACTATTTGAGTCTTTACGCCGAGACGCTTGACGCTGGTTCCTTTATTATATAAAAATTCAGTTGGGCTCTATTATGTCATATTTTTAACGGATTTTTGTATGGGCAGAAGATTGAAATTTTATGGGATCGTTTTATCGAATAAAATTAAAACGGCTTTTGAATGAGTTTTGAGAAGGTGTAAAAGCGTTTCAAATTGAAAATATAAGGATGAAGTTTTTGGGGAGGTTTATCGGTATATGAATCAAGATCCGCTTTTTGAATTGACTCGTTCGCCTCAGCTAAACGTTTTGATAAGCAGAACTAAAGAATTTTACTCTAATGAAATTACCGATGCCGAATTTAAAGAAAGTATTAAAACTTTAAACTCTTTTAGGCGGGAATTGCGCGGTTTTTTAAGGGAACAGATAAAGTTTAATCCCGTGACGGAAAATATTAAGCGTCAAACTGAGCGTATCGAGGTTTATCTTGAGGATATTAGAAAATCGCTTGAAGAAATGTACGCTTATTTCGGCGATCAAAAGAAAGAACACATTGAAATAGGTCTGGAAAGATGCAAAGAAGCTTTCGCTAAGCTTCATGCTTCTATCGATTCGATTCAAAAAGAAGAATCGGAATCTTTCGCCGCATATTCGAAAGCTCCTCTCCAAAACGAGCTTATGCGGATAGGCTACGCTTTAATAGACGGAAAAGTAGCTCCGGAGGCTTTTAAGCAAAAACTTGACGCGTTGAAAAATTCTCTGCGAATGTATTACGGATATTTTGAAAAAATTTCTCCCAAGCTGGGAGAAAAAGAATACTTTTTAGCTCATAAGGAAGAAATACGTTCGACTATAAAAGAATATATAAAATCTCTTGAAGAAGCCGGGATGTTTTTTAAAGATTTAAACGTAGAGCATATTAAACGCGGCTTGACTAAAGCTAACGAATCCGCGGAAAAACTTTTAAAATTTCATAGGGATTTCACCGAATGTAAATCTTTGAAAAATTGTTTTCGCTGCGGAGCCGAAAACGACGCCGGAGCGAAATTCTGCGTTAAATGTTCGGCGGCGTTGCCAGTTATCGCCGACGAGGAATCTGAAACGTTGGATTTTAAAGTCGACGAAAACGATAATATTAATTATTCAGGTCATGTGCAAACTGAGCTTACTAAACGCGTGTGCGATTTGGTTTCTTTCGTAAAAGACGGCTCCGTTTCCAAGGAGAAGGCTTTGGAAGATCTGGATAATATTATCGTTTCCGTATCTAAAGCTGTCGCCGACAAAGAGAAACTTCAGGTTCCGAAAGAACTTGAGGGAACGCCGGAATATTCTCAAATATTTATGCAAATGGAAAATTTGATGAACGTCGGTCTTAAAGATATGAAGGAAGGCTTGTTAAGTCTTAAAAATTGTATAGAGGCTTCCGAAGAATCTCAAGCGACGTTCGCTCTTGAACAATTTCTCTCCGGAGCCGATTCTCTTTCTAAGGTCGTGTCTATGTCTTCTCACGCTTAATTGCGCTTTAACGCGTTTAAACCGAGTTTTACGCGTTCTTCAGCTTATTAAATTCTCCGGTCGTTAAATAAGTTAAATGTCCGTTATCGATATTTTTTATGAATCTGAACTACGCCGCATAAGCGAAGCGGAAGATAAGGCCGAAGCCGTTTTAAAATGTTTTCGCGGCGTTCCTTATGAGAATATCTCAAAAATAAACGCTCCTTTCGGTAAGCTTCGCATGCCCGAAGATATAGCGAAAGACAGAAAACTTTATGGATTGGGCGGTTCTTGTTTTTCCTTGACTTGGCTTTTAAAGGTAATATTAGATTATTTTGGAGAAACTTCAAGGTTATGTTTGGCCGATAGAAATTACGCTTCAGACGCTCACTGCGCTTTAATATCTATAAAAGGAACGTCTGCTCGTATTCTGGATCCGGGATATTTAATATTTTCTCCGATAGCAATTCCAAAAGATGAGCGCCGATCTTATTTTTCATATGAAAAAAATCGTTTTGTAATGGACGTTTCCGCTTCAGAAGCGTCCATTTGTTCGATTTTGCCGAACGGAGAAACAAAATTTAGATATAGGTTAAAATTAAAGGAGATTTCCGACGAAGATTTTTTTTACGCTTGGCATAATAGTTTTTCTTTCGCTATGATGAAATATGTGGTGGTAAACAGGTATGTCGAAGACGGATTTATATATCTTAAGAATACTTCTTTGCATGTAGACGGCAAGTTCGTAAAAAAGATGACTTTGGAAGAAACTTTAAATTATCTGGAAAATATCGGCATCTCTTCGAGCGAAGCCGTTAAGGCTTATAAAAAAGTTATGCCGGAAAATTTTGAGAGTTAAATTATTTTTATTTTTGCCGTTTTTTTCAGCGTTTTCTGCGGGAGCCGTTTAAGTATGTCCTCTATAAATAGAGTTAAATTATTTTACGGAATTATTTATGGATCTTTTGAAAAATTTGAAGCCGCCGTTTCTTTGCTTTCGGAATATTTTGGCGAAATAGATTTTATCGGATCTATGTTTCCTTTCGACAAGACCGACTATTACGAAAAGGAAATGGGTTCGCCCCTTTATAGAACTTTTGCCTCTGTTAAGCGTTTAGCTTGTCCGGACGAATTAGTCGGCGCGAAAAAAGTTGCGTCCGATATAGAAAAGCGTATGTCTTCGGGAGCTTCCCGCATCGTTAATCTTGATCCGGGGTATATAGATTTTTCAAAGGTGGTTTTGGCTAGCGGCAAATATGCGCCGCATAAGCTTTATTTGTTTAACGGAGTATACGCAGATATGACTCTTAGTTATGGAAAGGGAAAATTTAAGCCTTTCGACTGGACTTTTCCTGATTTTAGAGACGTACTGTATTATTCTGAGCTGCTGAAAATTAGAAATTTGTATAAGGAGCAATTAAATAATGTCTGACGGATCGACTTTTTTGGAAGTTCTCGGCTCGGCAGGGAGTAATAAGTACGAGCTTATAAAGGTATTGCAGGCGGCGCAGAATGAATTTTCGTATATTCCCGCTTCGGCAGCGGAAGAAATTTCCGAAAAGATGAATATTCCGGTTTCGGAAATTTACGGCGTAATAACTTTTTATCGTCAATTTACTTTAATCAGGCCGGGCAAACATATTATAAAAGTATGCGAAGGCACTGCATGCCATGTAGCCGATTCAAAAAGGCTTTCGGGGTATATTGCCGATTTATTATCCGTCTCTCCCGGAGAAACTACCGCCGACGGACTTTTTACCCTTTCTTCGGTCGCTTGTTTAGGCTGCTGCAGTTTAGCTCCAGCTATGATGATCGACGGCTTTGTTTACGGCAGGCTTGACGAAGTTCAAATTAAGGAAATTATAGAAAACATAAGGAAAGGCGAAAAATGAGAATTCTTGTCGGAGCGTCTTCCTGCGGTATATCCGCCGGAGCTTTAAACGTTGTGAGCGCGCTTGAACGGGCTCTAGCGAAAAAAGGAAAGTCGTCTTTAAAAGTTGAAACGACGGGCTGTATAGGTATGTGTTTTGCCGAGCCGCTGGTAGAAATACGGGAAAACGGATCGTCCAGATTTTATGCCGGGGTCTCTCCGGAAGACGCCGAGCTGATTGCGGCTGAAGATATTTGCCTTAAAGAACCCATAGAACGTCTCCTTATCGATCCGGACGAATTTTTAAAACGTCAGACCAGGATCGTTTTAAGGAATTGCGGAAGAGTAGTTCCTTCGGATATTGACGATTGCATAAAATACGGAGATTCTTATAAGGCGTTAGAAAAAGCGCTTTCGGAAAAATTTTTCGGAGAAGGCATAATTTCTGAAATTCGCAAATCAGGTCTTAGAGGAAGAGGAGGGGGAGGTTTTCCCACTCACTTGAAATGGAGCGCCGCGAGGAACGCCGCGGGAAATAAAAAGTATATAGTTTGCAACGCCGACGAGGGCGATCCCGGAGCTTTTATGGATCGTTCGGTTCTTGAGAGCGATCCTCATTCGGTTATAGAAGGCATAATTATAGCGGGGGCGGCTATAGGAGCTCATAACGGCATTATTTATCTTAGAGCCGAATATCCGCTAGCGGTCGAACGTATGAAACAGGCTGTATCTCAAGCCGAAAAGCGCGGATTTTTAGGCGAAAACATTATGAAATCCGGTTTTTCGTTCAATATTGCGATAAAAGAAGGAGCCGGGGCTTTTGTTTGCGGCGAAGAGACCGCTCTTATAGCCAGTTTGGAGGGCAGAAGAGGAATGCCTGAAATAAGGCCTCCTTATCCTGCCGAGAAGGGAGTTTTCGGCTGCCCTACTTGCATAAATAACGTAGAAACCCTGGCGAACGTACCATGGATTATTCTTAACGGCGGAGAAAAATTTGCGTCTATTGGAACGCCTGCTTCTAAAGGAGCCAAGGTTTTCGCCGTAGCCGGAAAAGCGGCGAAATCGGGACTTGTGGAAATAGAGATGGGAACTAAGCTTTCGGACGTCGTTTTCGGCATTTGCGGAGGCGTTAAAGACGGAGGAAAATTTAAGGCAGTTCAATTGGGAGGTCCGTCCGGAGGTTGTCTCTCGTCTGAATTTTTGGACGTTCCGTTAGATTACGAGAGCGTCGGTAAAACCGGAGCCATAATGGGATCCGGAGGAATGGTTGTTCTTGACGAATCGTCTTGCATGGTAGATATCGCTAAGTATTTTCTTTCTTTTACTCAGGCTGAAAGTTGCGGAAAATGTTCTTTTTGCAGGATAGGCTCAAAAAAAATGCTCGAGCTTTTGAATGACATTATGGAAGGCAAAGTCGGGAAAGAATCTTTAGACGAGCTTCAAAATCTTGCCGAGTCGGTTAAGCGCGCGTCTCTTTGCGGTCTTGGACAGAGCGCTCCTAATCCCGTATTGACTTCTTTAAAGTATTTTAAAGAAGAATATCTGGCCCATATAGAGTTTAAGCGTCATTCTGACGTTTGCAGAAAAATTGGTAAATTTTCTATTGTTTCCGCTAAGTGCCGAAAATGCGGCTTATGCATGAAAAAATGTCCAGTTAACGCGATATGTAAAACCGCGGAAGGAGCTTACGTCATAGATGCCGATATATGCGTAAAATGCGGCCAATGCGCGGAATCTTGCGCTTTTAAAGCGATTTCCCGGTCGTAATTTATATATAGCTATAGATTATAGCGCGGAAACGCTAATGCGGCGCGGGGTTTTCCTGAAAATGCCTATAGAAGATAACAAATTGGGAGATAATTTATGTTTAATATAGAAAAGAAGAAAACGAGGAAGTATTTTCTTCTTTTGCTTTTTATTCCTTCTCTTTTAATTTTTTTATTTAATCTGGTCTTTTTTGACAGTCTTAAGTATGCGGCTTTCTCTGTTTTTACCGTTGATTATTTGTTTTTTTTATTTTTGCTTCCTATAGCCGCTTTTTACTATATCAACTCGTCTGACAGGCGTTTCTGCGATATGCTTTCTCCGCTCGCGTACGCTTGTCTCGTTCTCTATTCTTCGCCCGGAGCCGTTTTCGCTCTGGTCTTCGCCGCTTCTTTAAACGCTGTTCCGCTGTATTTTGAAAAAAAATTGAAACGGTATAATTCTATAAAAAAAGGACTTGAATTAGTTTTATCTCTTTTAATTTCGATCGTTTTTTATAGAGCTTTTGTACCCGAGTCTTTGGATTTTTCAAGCGGAGTCTCTTTATTTTCATGTTTTATTCTTGGAGTATCCGCGTTGATATCCGCTTTTTTAACGGACTTTTTTCGTATTCTGGACGATATCCTTTTAAACGGTTTAAACAGAGGATATCTTTTTAAAGTAAATTTTCACGCTCTTTTGACGACTCTGGTCACTTCGTTTCCCTTAAGTCTTTTGATTGCTCTCGTAGTTTCGGTAGATATTAAAGCCGCTATCCTTTTGTTCCCTATATTCGCTATCTACGTATCCTTAAAAAATTATTCCGAAATTTCCAGAGAAGCTAAATCGGCGATTGAAGACGTTATAGATTTTTACGAGCGAAAAAATTCCGGTTCTTTCAGACATTCTTTGAGAGTTTCTAATATAGCCGTATCAATAGCCCGGGAACTTTTGCTTCCGGAAGCTCAAATAGAAAAGATCGCTTTCGCGTCCAGGATCCATGACGCCGGGAGAATCGCGATTTCTGCCGAAGAAGGCGAAAGTATGTCTAAAATGACGACTAAAGAGCTGCCTAAACTAAAAAAATATAACGAGTATACCGTAAAAATTTTTGGAAGATTCGTATGGTTTAAGGACGAGGCCGATATAATAAAATATCGTCATGAGAATTTTGACGGTTCCGGCGGTCCGTACGGCTTGAAAGGAAAGGAAATTCCAATCGGGGCCAGGATTCTTGCGGCCGCTCATAAATGCGAGCGGTTTTTTTCCGAAAAGGCAAGTTCTTCTGAAATTGTAGAACGCATGAGGGAATTGTCCGGAACCGAGTTTGACCCTGAAGTAGTAGCTGCGATAGAGCGCTTATTTCTGGAAGAAAGCTGATGTTCAGCTATGTTTTTATACTTTTAAAGAAATTGTTTTAACATCATTTCAATATTATGTTAATATATTGTTAACAATATTTCTCTATAATAAAAACAGAAAAATCGCCGGGTTAGTCCTGAAACTCGGTTGAAAGGAGGGGAGAAGCGTGCAGTCTTTCAATATGTCGTTTCAGCCTAGCGCGTTTAGACTTCCTACGCCTGCGGTAATGCGTTTCCCTTCCGTTCAAATGACGCCTCCTTCGCTTTCCGCGCCTCTTTCTTTGAATCTTGCTCCTATGTTGAGAGCCGGATTTTTGCCTTCCGGAACTCCCGGAGCAGGAACGGCTTTATTGAGGGAACAGGCTTTTTCTCCTATGAAGGAAGAGGCTCTTACTACCGCTCTTTCGATGATGAAAACTCCTTTAACTAAAGAAAACGTAGCTTTAGCTAAATCCATGGTTCAGAGCGGAGTTCCTTTAACTAAGGAAAATATGGCGGATTTGAAGGCTTCGCTTTCTTCGCTTCCGACTAACGGGAGCGGAACTATGCAGGCGGCTTCTTTCTTGAAATCGGCGGCATTGCCGTTGACTTCGCAAAATATCACTTTACTGTCAAATTTTATAGCCGCAAACCCGTATATAGGGGCATGTATTTTTGAATTTAATAAGGAATTCAAAAAGCTTAGGGACGGCGGCAAGTTTCAGATATCTGCGGAGCGAATGGGGATTCTTTCGAAAGCTTCTTCTATGCTTGGAGAAATGGTTATGAATTCTAAATCCGGCTTGGGAGCTAACGTAAAGGCTTTCAGGAAAACCGCCGGGAATTCCGGTATGGAGCTTCCTAACTTTATGATGGGCGCGCGCGACGAAGAATTCGATTCTCTTATGCAGGCGTTGAGAAAAATTTTATTTTCCGATAAAAATTCCGCCGCCGAGGCGATGAAAAACGCTTTTTTAAAGCTGGACGAAGCTTTATTGGCGCAGAGATTGATAAATGGCGCCAAGAGAGAGGGACTCGATAATTTTTATTATTTTCAGCTTCCGCTTGTTTTCGGAGACTCTGAATTAACGGCCGAGTTTAAAGTTTTTTATACTACCGATTATACCGGAAGGCAGTATGTAGATCCCGATAATTTTGAATTTGAGTTTATAGTGCCCTCTATTCATATCGGCAACGTTCATTTTAAAGGAACCGTATCGTCGGGAATAGTTAATATAGCGGCCGGTTTCGCTTCTCAGCAGTTATGCGCTTTCGCAGAAAAGTTTATGCCGATTCTTTTGGACAGACTGCAAGAAGTAGGATTTACTTCCGGAAATTATTCCGTGTTTTTAAGTTCTGAGAATCCGCTTATGGCTATAGACGGAGACGATTTTGCCGAGATGGAGTCGGTAGATATGAGTTTTTAGCTATGGAAGAGAAAAAAGCCGTATTACTTGCCAAAGATGAATCAGGGCGCGAACGAGTCGTTTTGGAAGCTTCCGGGGACGCTGCGGAAGAACTCGTAGCCGAAGCGAAAAAAGCTAACGTCGACGTTCTTAAAGACGCCGACGCTCTGCGGAGTTTTCCGGAAAAAGCTCAGAGCGAAGAATTTGATTCGCAGGAAAGGCCGGATAGGCTGTCTGTGTTGGCGTATGAGCTTTATCGTTTTACCGAAGAACTTGATAATCTTTGGAGTTCCGGGAAAATTTGATTTATACAAGGATTAAGTTGATTTTAAATATAATTTACAATTTTATTAGTCGCAAATTTTGGAGGTGTACGGTATGTATGACGGAATAAGAAAAGCTACCATGGGTATGGAAGCGATGAATCTCAAGCAGGACGTGATCCTTAACAATTTGGCTAACGTTGGAACGTCCGGTTACCGCAAAGAGAATATGGTTTTTTCTTCTTTCAGCGAGATTATGAATAAGGAAATGAGCAAAACCGTAGGAAATCCGATGGAGAAGAGCGGCGAATTTCAGCAGGCCGGAATAGGAGTAGAGTCTGACGGAGCTTTGTATACGCGCACTACTACGTCGTTCGAGCAGGGATCTTTGAAAAATACCGGAAACCAGTTTGATTTAGCGCTTGACGACAATGGAAAAGGCTTTTTCACTATTCAGGGCAAACATGGCTTGACATTCTCGCGCGCCGGATCTTTCAGATTAGACAACGCAGGTTATTTGGTTACTCCCGACGGATCCAACGTTATGGGCCATAAGGGTAAAATCAGACTGAACGGAACGAGTTTTGAAGTAGCTAACGACGGAACTATCAAAGTAGACGGAAAAGTAGTCGACAAACTTCTTATAACCGAATTCGATCAAAATCTGACAAATCGCGGTCTGCAGCATGCCGGAGACAATAATTTCTCGGCTTATGGCGCCGGCAGAGTGTCGACTTCGGCTTCCGTAAAACAAGGTTTTCTTGAAATGGCCAACGTCAACGCCGTTCAATCTATGGTTGATCTTATGAATATAATGAGAGCTTACGAAGCTAATCAGAAAACTCTTCAGGCTGAAGACAAGATGGTTCAGAAGACTGTTTCTGAAACAGGCCGCGTCAGAGGCTAACGGTTAAAATTTTAAAAAAATAAAAAAATAAGGAGCGTGCAATTATGTTAAGAGGGCTTTATACCGCAGCCTCCGGAATGGCTGCTCAACAGTCTAATATAGATAATATAGCTAATAACTTGGCTAATATTCAGACCACGGGATATAAGAAATCTCGTATGGATTTCCAGGATTTACTTTACGCTCATACTAAAGATCCCGGAACGGAAGCGACGACCGGCACGCAAATCGGTATGGGCGTCCGCGCTACCTGCACTCAGCAGATTTTTACCGACGGCAGTCTTTTGCAGACCGGTAGAGATATGGATGTCGCTATTCAGGGACAAGGCTTTTTTGAAGTGGAGCTTCCCAACGGTAAAAAAGGTTATACCAGAGACGGTTCTTTTAAAATGGACGGAGAGGGAAATCTTCTTTCCGGAACCGGATATTCTTTAGGAATAAAGATACCTAAGGACGTATCTAATATCGTTATCGAATCTGACGGAACTATAAAAGGCACTCCGATTTCTTCCACTCAGCCTCAGGTTATAGGCAAGTTGGAACTTGTTCGTTTCCTTAATCCTTCCGGTTTAAAGGCAATGGGAAGCAATCTTTTTGAGAGAACTCCAATCGCAGGAGAGATGTTCAAGGGAACTGCCGGAGAATCAGGACTTGGAACGTTGGCTCAGGGTCATCTTGAAAAAGCAAACGTAAACGTCATTGAAGAAATGATCAGTATAGTTCAGGCTCAGAGAGCGTATGAAATGAATCAAAAGGGCGTTCAGGCAGCCGACGAAATGGCGCGTTCGGCTAATCAGCTTCAAAAATAACTATCTGTAAGATAGGGAGGCAACTATGCAAATAGAAGGAATTACCCCCCGGCCAATGAGGGAAGCGGCCGAGCTTTCGCCGTCAAAAAAACAGGACGAGACTAAGTTAAAACAGGCTTGCGAGCAGTTTGAGTCTCTGTTTTTGACTCAGATGCTTAAGGAAATGAAAAAGTCCATACCTAAGTCAGAATCCGAAGGCAGCAAGGAAAAAGATACGTATGAAGATATGATGTACGACGAAGTCGCTAAATCTATGGCCGCGTCCGGCGGAGTAGGAATGGCAAACGTACTTTATCAGCAGATGAAAGAACTTCTATAGAAGGAGATTTTTTCAAGATTTAATTTTCGGCGCCGTATTTCTCGCTATGAAAATAGAATGAGATATACGGCGTTAACTGTACGTTGCATGTTTAATCTAAAATTGAAAATATTGTTTGAGGAGCCGTTTTAAAGCGTCCGGTTTTTCTTTATAACTAGACCTTTAATACTAGTTTTAGCGGCTTCATTTTTCTATTTAAATTTTCTTGAAGGAAATGTTATGCTTGGCGTATAAAATACGAACTGTTTTTATATTATGCGGCGTTTATATTTTTTAAATTTGTTCCGATTTATATTTGAGAAAGCCGTTTTAGATCAATATTGAATCTTTGCTTGGCAGCGTATGAAAGATATGTTATACTAAAAAACAGTCGGAAAATTGACTTTTGATCGTTTGAAGTTTAGATTGAGTCGATATTTTTTTATGATTCCTGCCGTTATTTATTTTTTTTGCGGAGGACTAATGGATTGCGATCTTGCCAGTATATGGTTAAAATATAAAGATACTGCCGATCCCGCTGCAAAGTCGTTTTTGATAGAGTACTATTTGCCTTTTGTAAAAAATATAGCGGTAGGCGTGATTAGAAAGCTTAAAGTAGGCGTCGTTGAACTGGACGATTTAATAAGCGACGGGACCATAGGCTTAATACGAGCCGTAGAACAGTTCGATCCCGGTCGCGGCATTAAATTTGAAACTTATGCCACCACTGTCGTAAAAGGCGCTATTTATAACGGTATCAGGGCTTTGGATTGGGTCCCCGAAAGAACCAGAGAAAAAACCAGAGCTTTACAGAAAGCCATGGATAATTTCTCTATGATTCATGGAAGAGAAGGTTCCGAAGCCGAGTTAGCCGACCATATGAATATGGACGTAGCTGATATTTACAATCTTATAGTAGATCTAGGTTGCGTTTATATGTTGTCTTTAGAACAGCCTATAGCTTCCGACGAAGAAGACAGCGTCGTAAGAGATTATATTGAGGATCGCGAAGGAATGAATCCCGTTGAGGAAATAGAATTTGCGGAACAGAGGCAGGTTCTTATGGACGCTATAAATTCTTTGGGAGAGAGAGACGCTTCTATTATAAAGCTTCATTACTTTTCAGGGTTGTCTTTTGAAAAGATAGCTCAAAAAATAGGAGTTTCCAAACAGAGAATTTCTCAGCTTCACACCAGAATTATAAGACAGCTTAGACGAGCTTTATCAAGCCTTGATATCGCTTTTGACAGGAATTTTGACGATAATTCTTATTCTGTTTTTGACACTAAAGTATGATTTTAAAATAAACGCTTTTAATAAAAGTTTGCCGCTTTTCGATTTTAAAATCGTATTTGCGGTAATTTTTTGTGCGCGTAGGGTAAAAGGGTATCTATGTATAAAGTAGGTTTGACTACTACGGTTCCGTCTGAAATATTATATGCCGCAGGAGCCGCCGCGGTTGATTTAAATAATTTGTTTATTACCAGCAAGGATCCGCTTTCGCTATGTGATTTTGCCGAGAGAAAAGGGTTGCCTTCTACGTTATGCAGCTGGATTAAGGGTATTTATTCGGTTGCGGTTTTGTCGCCGGATATAAAAGATATCGTGGTAGTTACGGAGGGAGATTGCAGTAATGCCAGGCCTTTGTCTGAGTTGCTGGAGAGAGAGGGGAAAAGAGTTTCGTTTTTTTCCTATCCTTTTGAACGCGATAAAGACAAGCTTAATTTAGAGTTGTCTTCGTTTGCTTCCGGATTTGGGGTTACGTTAGAAGACGCTTGGAAAAAAACGCGGGAACTTGATAGAATTAGAGAAAAGGTCGCGTTTATTGATTATTTGACTTGGGAAGAAGGAAAAGTCACCGGATTTGAAAATCATTTTTTCCTTATTGGCGCTAGCGATTTTGAAGGAAATCCGGCAGAATACGAAAAAAAAATCGACAATTTTATTTTACAAGCCGAAAAAAGGGAGAGAAGAAATGATTTTTTAAGAATTGGAATAGTAGGGGTGCCTCCTATTTTTTCAGATTTATACGATTATCTTGAGACAAAATCGGCCAGAGTCGTTTATAATGAAACTCAGCGTCAATTTTCTTTGCCGGATAGATCCGGAGATTTTGCCGATAGGTATTTGAATTATTCGTATCCTTATAGTTTTTCCTTTAGATTTAAGGATATATCGGAACGAATTAAGGAACGTCGTCTAGACGGCATAATTCATTATGTCCAATCTTTTTGCCATCATCAAATGGAGCATCGCATGCTTAAGGAACAGGCCGGAATACCGGTTCTTCTTTTGGAGGGAGATAGGCCGGGACAGCTTGACGAGCGTCTTAAAATACGCCTTGAAAGTTTTATCGAGATGATAGGATAGACGCTTATTATTAAATATTAATTGTTTGGAAGGGGTAATTTATGGCGCGTTTATTTTTATTTCTTCTTTTTATTCCGCTTATAGTAGGATGTAATTCCTTTGTTCAGATATCCTCGGAAGAGCTTATCGAAAAAATGATTTCGGCTTATTCCGAGGCGGATTCGCTGAGGGAGTCTTCTATTTGCAAAACGAACGATTTAAAGAAAAACGTCTCGTCAACAATATCGACTAAAGTGTCTTTTAAACGTCCAAATTTAATTAGGATTGAAACTGAAGGGCAAAATAATTCCGCTTTGATTTTGTCTGACGGCAGCGATCTTTTTGTAAACTTCAACAATAGCGAGGAGGTTAACTCAAGAACCGCTCCCGAAACTGTTTCCGCTCTTTATTCTCGCCTTTCGGCTTCGTCGTCTTATCCGGTTGATTCGATAGTAAACGAATTTTTTCTTTTAGACGGAAGATTTCCGTCTAAATATGTGAAGAGTTCCAAAGTAGAATCAGGATACAGGCGTTATTCCGGAGTCCCTTGTTACGTTTTAAATTTGGAGTTTACTACGGGAGTGAAACAGACTCTTCTAATAGACTCTAAGCGTTACGTTATTTTATCCAGTACGATAGAAGTATTTTCTTCGGAAGGAGAGAAACTAACTTCTTCTGAAGAAAATATGGGAAGCGTCTTATTAAACGAACAGTCAGGCGGAGACGAATTTGTATTTGATAAAACCGGAAAAAAAGTTTTGCAGCTTAAAGATCTTGAGAAAAAAGCCGCGTCTTATTCTCCTTTAAAGGGTAAGAAGGCTCCTGATTTTCAAGCGTCGACTTCCAAGGGTAAGACCGTTTCTTTGGCTTCTTATAAAGGTAAAACGCTGGTTTTGTTTTTTTGGGATTCTTTATATAAGCCTTCGTTCGACGGTATAGGATTGTTAAGCGAAATAAAAAAGGATTTTGGGGACGAGCTGGCAGTGGCCGCTTTGGCTAACGAGCCTGACGTCGAGGATAGGGAGGCCGTTTTTAAATCTTACGGCGCCGACTTTGATAATCTTTACGATAAAGACGGCGCGGTCTCGGAAGTTTATGAAGTCCAGTTGTATCCTCATATGACCGTAATCTCGCCTGACGGTAAAATTTTAGAAGAGTCTTCAGGCGTAAAAAACAGGGAAGAAATAAGCGCGATCATTAAGCGAAATATGAGAGATATGAAATAAAAATAGAGGAGTTAAATCGTATGGCAAGAGTTATCAAAAAAAGCAAAAAGAAAAGAAAAGAAAAAGTAGAGCAAAAATCGGCAGAGCATAAAGCTACCGGAAAAGATCTGTCGCAGTCCGGCAGTTTTTTGCAGAAGTATAAAGATTTTGTTACTTGGGGTTTAGTGATAGCGTTTGCTCTTACTTGTATTGGAATCACTTCTTTTACAAGCTGCTCGGGCAATCATAAAACGCAGACAGCGGATTTAAACGAGGCGTCGGGTCCGTTAAGAGATCTTGAATTTAAAATTAGCTCTGTTAAGGGAGAAGCCGATAGACTTGCAACGCCCGATAATATTATTAATCTCGCTTTAGCGTATCAAGCCGCCGCGGATGAGATAAACGACATTCCGGATTTGTCTCTTGCCGATTATAACAAGAAAAAGCAAGAATATTTAAAGCTTGCTTTGGAAAATTATGAAAAGGCAGTCAATATATCTACTTCTACAAATTCCGAATTAAGAGATCTCGCTTTGATCAATCTGTCGGAAATGTATTTGGATAACGGCAATTATAAAAAAGCCGCGGAATTTGCTTTAAGCGACGATAAAGTTAACCAATTGGCAAAGGCCCCGGCAGGAGATATTAAAGAGCTTTTGAATAAACTTATGGACGCCGGAAAATCTCCGGAAGGCATCCAGCTGGAAGACACTTCTTTTTTACCCGGCCTTGCGACTTATCTGGTCGCTAAAATTAGGCTTGGAGATTACGGAGAGGTTAAAGAACTTGCCAATATAGCGAACGATTACAGCGCCGATCCCGCTCTTAGCTTAGCTATAGCCGACGCGGAATACAAATTGGGTAACGATGAAAAAGTTTTGTCTGTTTCAGAGCGTTTTATGAATAATATAGGCGCGGAAATTATGAGAATAATAGAACTTACGCGTAATTCGGCGCCGGGGGATATAAGGATCACTCATAATGATTTAAAAAACGTAAACGTTATCGTAAGTTTTATGGAGTTGCTGGGAGATCTTAATATGAAGGAAGGGAAGAATCTGGAGGCTTCCGGAAGTTATGATCAGGCTTTGCAATTATCTTACTTATTCAATTTAGCGGAAAAGAGTAAAATACTTTTGGAAAAGAGAGCCAAAACCGGAATTCCGCTGCCTCAGCAGTCTGCCGCAGGCGCTGATTCCGAATCAGCTGAAGATTCGGCCGACTCGTCTATGGAAGGGGCGTCCGGCGTGAAGTCTGACGCTCAATCGCCCGACGCGCAAGCTGACGGAAGCGTTTCAGGCTTAGTTTCAGATCCTTCCGATTCAGATGATTCGACTTCAGACTCCGTAAACGGCGACGGCTCCGACGCAAGTCGGCCTTAATTTGTTTTTTTATACGTCGAGATAAATGTATATACGCGGGACTGCTGACGGAAAACAATTTCCGTCAGCAGTCCCGCGTATATACATTTTCTTAGGTTATGCTAGCGTACGCTTTCCAAAGTCGCTTAATATTTTTTTTGTTATGACTGCTCATCGCGAAATAATTCGTAATTGCCGGCTTTTCTTGCGGCTTTGTCTTTTAAGCGGTTAAGAATAGGCTTGATAAATGTCGATTTCGTTTCGCGAGCGACGGTTTGATCGGCTGAATCATTCATTAAATCATTCATTGTATAGGCTTGATCCAGTTTGTTCGTTATTATCTGTTGTAAATAGTTAATTTTTTTTTCTTTTGCGTTGCCGCATTTCGTTCCCCCTATTATTAACCCTGCAAAAAACGTACAAAATATAATGAGAACAGTAAAAAAACTATTTCCCAGATAATGAATCGTTATTAGCGTTATGATAATCCATATGCTTATTGTGCTGCCGATTGTCAGCAGGTTATTTCTCCTTATTTCTTTGAGAGCCTTTTCGTCTAAAGGCACGTTTCCTTCAGCGG
Source organism: uncultured bacterium (assembly GCA_949288455.1). Taxonomy (GTDB): domain Bacteria; phylum Vulcanimicrobiota; class CADAWZ01; order CADAWZ01; family CADAWZ01; genus CASEKF01. The sequence goes on along the minus strand of CASEKF010000005.1, from coordinate 22,522 downwards.
TTCCTTCTTTAAATAAATCTGCCGCTACGGCAAAGGTTTCGTCTTTCCGCCGCAGAGTTGAAATCAGGAAGGGATAAAATATAACTTTACTGTTTTTGTTGTCTGAGATAGAGACTTCGTCAAAATTAATGCTAGACGAATGAGTGATATGCTGACTAAGATCTCGTTGTAAAGATTCGATCAGTATGGAATCCATAATTTCCTCTCTATCTTCCTTCGCTACTTCGTTCTCAAGCATCAGGCTGACGCCGTCAAGAAGGTTGTTATAATACATGGACGATAAAGGGTATGCGGACGTAGGGTATTGATATATAGGATTAAAGTCTTGAATAGTTATTTTGTAGTCGCCGTTAAGATTTTTTTTATATGCAGGATCAGAAGAAGCTGTAAGAAAATCAATTTTTTCTTCCTGGATATACTTCAAAGTAACTGCCGGAGTTATTTGAGAACTGATAAATTTAGAAATCGACGTATTCATAATGCCGCATACCGGAAACGCTATTTGGTATCTTCCGTAGCACTGGCCTTCTTCACTGGGTCTGTTTGTCGATCTGCTTTTGCTACTACTAGAAATTGTCCAAGGCGATGAAAATGCGCCCGTATAAACTCTTATCGGCACAAAATAAACGCCGATATGTTCGTCTACCAAAAAGTTATCCAGTATGTCTCTTGCCGCAAGCTTGTATGAGGACATCCAGCGCAGCATGTTTTTTATTACGGCGTTAACGTTTAAGCTTTTAGTAATTAACCTTATCTGAGAGTTGAGCTTTACGGATTGAACTTGTACGTATGTTGCGCTTTGTCCGCAAGATCCGCACATAATTTTTTGCGTCTCGCCGTCGAATAATTTCAGTTTTGCGCCGCATGAACACGTATAAGCGTTTTTTATGGTTTCTTCGACGATTGACGGAGAACCTGCGTAGAACGTTGCGCCGCATATGCCTCATATCATTTTTTTCAGTTTTTTCGTAAAAACGCAGTATTCTTGATTACATTCGGGGCAGGATGTTAAATAAGAATCGATCGTTTCCATTTTATTTATCCTTTTTATTTTTTACGGAATTTGCGCCGTTTTTTATATATAAGCCTTTTATTACATATACTCAACAAATCTTCTTCGCTATTACTTTTTTCCTTTTTATATATAATAATTGCTTCTATATTTTATTACGACAATTTGTAGTAGGCAGTTTTTAATTGTTAAAAAAATTTAACAGGAAACCCTAATATTTTAAGAGAACATAATTCCTTATAATTTTTTATATATGCTTTATAATATAATCCGGAGCAGTAATGAAAAAAGTAAGGATAGGGATAGACGTCGGAGGCACGTTTACCCATGCCGTTATAATAGATAATTCAACTTTGAAAATTCTTGGTTATGCCGTGACTCCCACGACCCATACGGCCTCAGAAGGAGTAGCGGCGGGAGTAGTCAAAGTTTTTTCAATGTTGCAGGACAAGATTAAAGACGATTATGAAGTGATCTTCGTAGCTCACAGCACTACTCAGGCTACTAACGCTTTATTAGAAGGGGACGTTTCTTCCGTAGGTATTTTGGCGGCAGGTCATGGAGCCGAAGGTTTTAAAACAAAACTCGACGCCAATATCCCTGCCGTTAATATTGCCGAAGGAAAACAAATCGACACTTTTTTTTATTATGCCGATACGGGAGCTTCGTTTTCTGAAGAGGTTGCCGAAGGATTATCGTTTTTGAAAGAGAAAAAGTGCGGATGTATCGTAGCGGCGGAAGCTTTTAGCGTAGATGATCCTTCTAACGAAAAGTTTATTAAAGAACAGGCTGCCAAGCTGGGAATTCCTGCTTGCGGCACTTATGAGATTTCCGGTCTTTACGGGTTAAGCTCTCGCACCAGAACGGCCGTGATAAATGCCAGTATTCTGCCTAAAATGATGGAAACTGCGGATATGACGGAAAAAGGTTTGAATTTGGCCAAAAGCAGCGTTCCGCTTATGGTTATGAGAAGCGACGGCGGCGTTATGGCTATTTCCGAAATGAGAAAGCGGCCTTTGCTTACGCTTTTGTCGGGGCCGGCAGCCGGAATAGCCGCGGCTTTAGCTTTTATCAGAGCTACGGACGCCGTGTTTATCGAGACCGGGGGAACAAGTTCCGACATTACCGTAATAAAAGAGGGAAGAGCCGCCGTGCGCAGCGCGGTAATCGGCGATAAGCCTACTTATATGAAGACTTTAGACTGTAGGACAATAGGCGTGGCCGGAGGCTCTTTAGCTTTTGTAAAAGACGGAAAAATATCGGCGGTAGGACCTAGAAGCGCTCATATTGCCGGTTTAGGATATTTAGCGTTCGCTCCTTTGGAAAAGCTTTCGGGCAATTTGACTGCGCTTGCGATTAAGCCTGTTTCGAAAGGATGCGGAGAATATTTAGCCGTTAAGAACGAGAGCGGAGATATATTTGCCGTTACGGTAACTTGCGCCGCTAATTTTTTGGGATACGTAAAAGAGAACGATTACGCTTACGGGAATAAAGAAGCCGTCTTTTTAGGATTTAAAGCTCTTGAAAAATATTTATCCCGTCCGGCGGAAAAAATAGCCGAGGAAATTATGACAAAAGCTTCTGACGCAGTAATTGGCGTGATACGGCGTTTAGTTGAAGATTACGATTTGAAGAATAAAAAGATTCTTTTGATAGGCGGAGGGGGAGGCTCTGCGGCTATTTTGCCTTATATTGCCGAAAGGCTTAAATCTCCTTATAAATTGGCAGACAACGCGGAAGTTATTTCCGCTATAGGAGCCGCTATGGCTATGCTGCGAGAAACCGTTGAGAAAAATATTTTTAATCCTTCGGTTCAAGATTTGGAAAGGCTTAAAAGAGAGGCCGCCGAAGCGGTAATTAAAATGGGAGCTTTGCCTGAGAGCGTAGACGTTTTCACGGAGGTTGACTCTCAGAAAAATATAGCCAGAGCCACTGCTTCCGGCTCTATTGAGTTTAAAGTTCAAGATCCTTCCGCCAGTTTAAGCGCAGAAGAACGTAAACAAATTCTTTGCTCTTATTTTTCGGTTTCGGAACATGATATTAAGTTGGAAGGAGAAACGTCGTTTTTTAGCCTTTATTCGGTAGTTAGAACCGAAAAGAAGCTTTTCGGCTTACTTTCGGTAAAAAAAACTATTTTAGCGATTATCGACGTAAAGGGGACGATAAAAAGGCAAATTTTAAACGGAACTTTGTCGGCTTGTAAAAAACGCGAAGCGGTCGAAATTTTGCCCGGTTTTCTTGAAGAACATAGAGAATACGGAGATGCCGGGGCGGTTACCAGAGGATGTCTGATGATTGCGGGAACTCATATTTACGATTACGGGGCTATAGGAACCGAAGAACGCATTATATCTTTGGCGTCTAAAGAATTGGATAAAATTTCTGATGAAGAAACGGTCTATTTCGTCGCTCTTTAAAGAGTTTGATTATCCCGAAGCTTTTTTAAAAATGAGTTCTTTTGAGCTGGCTTCTCTTCAAGCTCAAGTTTTGGGAGCGCCGTTTGACGGCTACGTATGTTCGGCGTTGGAAAAAAGAGCGGAGAGGATCTGCAGTTATTGCGGTTCCAGGTCTTTGAGCGAAATTTTATGCGATTTGGGTTTAAAAGTAGTTTATAAAGATAGGGCGTTTCCTTTTTCTTCTTTTATATCAATTTTTTCCATGCTGGATATTGACAAGAGAAAAATTATTATTTACGCTGATTTATTGCAGGAAATTTCACGAGATTTATATAAATTTGTACTTAAGTTAAATTTGGAAGTTTCTATTGAAGATATAGCCGTATGGCATGAAATTTGTCATTTCATCGATTGTGAAATTTTAGATAAATTTGAGTATTCTTCGGAACCGTATAGCGAAATGACGGTATGTTTCTTCTTACGGAGACATCTTAAACTTAATTTTTATTCTTGGCTGTTGGATATTTCATACGCTTTTTATCAATTAATATAAAGGTGGGTTTGTTCTTAATGCTTTGTATGAGATGCGGAAGAGATAATATTGATAATGGAAGCGGGCATTGCATGTATTGCCAAGCTAAGTTGCCCTCTATGAGTCTGTATCAGGTTATGAACTCTCCGGCGATGGAAACTTCTAGATTAGACGAAGTAAAAAGATATTGTGACGGCGTTCTCGACGGCTCCGTACCGATAGAAAATTTTGCCGATTTTATTTCCGCTACTTATAACCATTTGGTTTCGCTTTCTTCGGGAATATATGAGATTGTGGAGGCTGAAAATTATATTCAAGATTCGCCTGAGGAAATTGAATCAGGTTACGAAGGTATGAATCTTTGGGAAACCGGTCTTATGGAGATTTACGCTTATATTGAGGATTCGGATGAAGCGCATATAAAAAACGGTTTAGATATGATAACCAGAGGCAACGAGCTTGTTAACGTGGCTATGCAGATCAATAGGGAGCAAAGAAATATAGAAGGAGTCTCAGGCACGCTTTAGCGCCTGTGATTTTTTTTTATTTTTTTCATATAAAGTTATTAATTTATAAAATTCTACTATAAAAGGAGCTTTTAAGTAAAAATCGCTGTCGTCGTATACGATAAGATTATTTTTTATTTTGCATACGTCGGGTATTAGCCGTTTATATGTTTCGTTGATATAACATCCGAACGTTCGGCAGGACAGAGGTCTTGCGTCGTATATGGAACAGCCTTTTAAGGATTCGTCGAAAAACGGGCATTTTTGTCCGTCTTTTTTATTTTTTATTTCCAAAAGGAAATTTACAAATTTTTCATATACGTTTAAATTGAGTTTTTTTCTGATAATGTATTCTTTTATATAGTCTTTTTCTAATGCGGAAACTCCCAAGTTGGAAATTTCTTTGCAGCATATATTGCATTCCGCGCAGGGATTTTCTTCGTAATACGGAAAAAATTCGCCTAATTTCAGATAGAACTTTTCAACTCTTTCATATTCTTCGTTTGTCATTTGATTCGCTCTGTGTCTATAAAATTGAGATTTTCTCGAATAGATTTTTTATCGCATAGTTCGTAAACTCCGCTAAAAGCGCATGACAATCCCGCGGCTCCGGCATAGTTGAAGGAGACTTTAGGATCGTCTCCTTGAGTTCTGCGCGCAAGATAAGCGGCGAAGAGAGCATCTCCGCAGCCTGAACAGAGCGTTTCTTTTGTTTTCCGCATAAAATTTCTATAAATCTTTCCCTTGGTAAACAGAGCCGCTCCGTTTTCTTTGTCCGATATTATTATTTCTTTATCCGGATCCAATTCGCAGGAAAAATCATAGCATTCCTCCAGCGAATGTGGACGGCGCAAAAATATGGAACAGCTTTCTTCAAGATTAGCCTTAAAATATTTATATTTAACGTCGCTTAAGTTAAATATGGTTTTTCCCGATATATCCAGAGCCAGATGAACCCCGTTTTGTGCGGCTGTATCCGCTGTTTCCAGATAAAATCCTTCGTCCATTCCTTTTAGCGGGGATCCGCCTATATACAATATGTCTCCGTTGCCGCAGTGGGGGATTATCCAAGCCGATAAACCGGTTTGTTCTTCTTTATGCAATTCTCCGCCGTCAATATTGAACTTTATTCTTTGACCATTAGAGTTTTCAAAAATATAATTTATTCTTGTTTCGGCAGCTATTTTAAAAGCGCTGAACGGAATTTTAAATTCCTGCATTAATTTTATAAAGCTTTGTCCGGTATATCCGCCTATCGGCGTTAAAGCCGTCGTTCTGACGCCTAAGGCAAGCAAAACTCTGGAGACGTTTACCCCTTTTCCTCCGGGGTATTTGCTTTGAATTGAGATACGAGAAATTTCTCCAATTTCAATTTTATCCGCCTTGCCGAAACAGTCTATCGCAGGATTTGGAGTAAACGTCGTTATTTTCATACTTTTTAAACTTTCGTTTTTTCTTGAGCCGCTTTGATTATTTCTTCGGACATAGATATAGGGAGTTCTTCATAACGGAAAAATTCCATTGAAAAATTAGCTCTTCCGCTGCTAAGGCTTCTTAAAGACGTAGCGTAACCGAACATTTCCTTTAAAGGAACCGTGCCGTTAATTTTTTGAGATCCTTTTCTGAATCGTCTCATATTCGAGACTTTTCCGCGTCTTCTTACGAGATCTCCTATAATATCTCCCAGATAATCGTCCGGAGAATTAATTTCTATCTTCATTACGGGTTCCAGAAGAATGGGGGAAGCATGTTTCAACGCGTCTTTGAAAGCCATGGAACCGCATGTTCTGAAAGCCATTTCCGAAGAGTCTACGGTATGGGCGGATCCGTCTAAAAGCACTGCTTTTACGTCTACTACCGGGTATTTTGCCAGAGTTCCTTCGTTTAAGGCGTCTTTTATACCCTTTTCGACCGCCGGTATATACTCTTTAGGCACTACTCCGCCTTTAACCGTTTCGCTGAATTCGAAGCCTCCCGCTACGTTAGGCTCTATTCTTAGGACGCAATGCGCATAGTGTCCTTTTCCTCCCGATTGTTTGACGTATTTCATATTCGAGACGGCCTCTTGAGTTATGGTTTCTCTATAGGAAATTGACGGCTGTCCGGCTTGTACGTTTACGCCGAAATCATTCTTTAGCCTGTCCATTATTATCTCCAGATGCAACTCTCCCATACCTGAAATTATAGCTTCTTCAGTTTCTTCGTCAAAATGGAATGTAAAGGACGGATCCTCCAATAGGAGTTTTTTCAGAGAATTGCCAAGTTTATCTCGTTCTTGCCTGTTGGGAACAATCGCTTTTACGCTGATTACGGCCGGGGGAACGGTTATATTTTCAAGTATTATAGGATGTTCCGCGCTGCAGAGCGTGTCCCCGGTCGTAGTAGCTTTCATCCCTATTAAAGCTACTATGTCGCCTGCCGAAGCTTCTTCTATTTCTTCTCTGTCTTTTGCGAATATTCTTAAAATTCTTCCTATTCTTTCTTTTTTCTTTTTAGTTGAATTCCAGACCGTATCTCCGCTTGTTATCTTGCCGGAGTATATTCTGACGAACGTTTGTTGCCCTACGAAAGGATCATGAATAATTTTAAATGCAAGAGCTGAAAACGGAGAGGAGGCGGTAGGCTTTCTAACTAGATTTTTTCCCTTTAATTCCGAATCTGTTCCTACCGTTTGCCCTGCGTTTACGGGATCGGGGAGATAATCTACTATAGCGTCGAGAAGAGGCTGAATCCCTATATTTTTATAAGCGGCTCCGCAGAATACCGGAGTTATTAAAGCTTTTTGCACGCATTCCGCCGTAGTTTTCCTGAGTAATTCCTGAGTGATGAATTCTTCTTTGCCTTCTAAATACGCTTCGAGAAGTTCGTAATTAAATTCCGCAAGTTTCTCTATAAGCTCTCCGCGATATTTCTTTGCGCTTTCTAATAATTCTTCGGGAATTTCCTTTTCTTCGCAGCGCCCGTTGTCAAAAGACAGCAGTTTCATGGTTATAAGATCTGCCATACCTTGAAAATTTCCCTCTTTGTAATAAGGCAGTTGATATCTTACGGGATTGGCTCCAAGCATGTCGTCCATCATATCGACGCATCTGTCGAAATCCGCCCCCTCGAGATCCATTTTATTTACGAAAGCTATATGCGGAGTTCCAAATTTATTAGCTTGATTCCATACGGTTTCAGATTGAGGCTGAACTCCCCCTACCGCGCAAAATACCGCTACGACTCCGTCAAGCACTCTTAACGATCTTTCTACCTCCAGCATGAAATCGACATGTCCGGGAGTGTCTATTAGATTTAATCTGTGTCCCCTCCAGCCGCAGGATATAGCAGCCGAGGCTATCGTTATTCCTCTTTCCTGCTCTTGCTTCATAAAGTCCATAGTGGCTTCGCCGTTATGGACTTCTCCCGGTTTGCGCAGAAACCCCGTGTAAAACAGAATTCTTTCTGATACGGTAGTTTTACCCGCGTCTATATGTGCTATTATTCCAAAATTTCTTATTTTATTAAGCGTCATTTTATTATCCTATTCGTTGATTTTAGATATTTCTTCTTATTGCCTTAGTTAAATATTTAGCCGTAAAATATTTGATTGTATATAATATATTCAGGTTTTGATTTTGTCAAGTCTAAAGTCGCTTTTTTCTCATAAAAAAAAAAAGCCGTTATAATTTTTATAACGGCTTTTTTTATTTGTTTGCTTTTGTTTTTATTCGTAAATCATTACTTTGCCGGTATAGCAGTTGCTTCTTACTATAACGTTTTGTTCAAGCAGCATTTTTAAAAAGTCGTAATCTTTAATTAGTTCCGGATCTTTTAGTTCCAAAGAGATTCCAGGCAAGAAATATTTGTTTTTTATGTAATCCCAGCCCATTTTTGACTCTGTATCATATTTCCCCGTTAGATCTGCTTTTATCGCTTTAAATATTTGATCGTCGACTTCCAAAGGAGTCCCGTAGTCGTTTACCATAAGCGCGGTATACTCTTTGCTTGTGGATACGTTTTTGATATATCGTTTACACATCATGAAGGCGTCGACGTTATTAGCGATATAATATCCTGATTCTCCGGTAGCTTTATTTTTAATTGGTATTAAAACGTATATAGGGCTTGTGGAAAAATCTCCGAATCGCTTCTTTAAAATATTTTCGTTCACCTTTGTATTACCTTGTTTTAAATTATCGTTATTTGTCGATGCAGCTTTGTCCTCGGCGTGTATCGGAATTGCAAATAAGAAAAGTATAAGACATATCGAGATATATTTTATGTTTAAGTGCATGACTCAACCTGTAGGGTTAATATTTTGTTCTTTCTGAGAGATTCAGTTCTCTTCTAAAATCGTTTTCCGTTATTCCTTCGGGATTAGATAGAGAATTAGTTCCGTCAGGATGTCGGATTGATTCGATCTTTAGGTCGTCGTCGGCCGAACGATTGGAATGCGCTCTATCTGTTTCCGGTATGGGAAGTCCCACCGCTTGGTGTTCGCAAGCGTTTACCGGATATGAGCCATATTCGTTCTTTAGATTAATATCAAAATTGAGCATCGTTCCCGACGCCATATTGTAAGCGTGCGTCAGTTCATGGAAAAGTACGACGGAAGGAGGAACGTCGTCCTCAGAGGCAGATTGTCCCTGGAGCGAAAACGAGCCGTTGTATCCTATCGTGACGTCGCCGCCTTTTCCCGGAGTTCCGTCAGGTTGAACGTATACGTCTTCAATGTCTTCGGAAGACGCGTATGCGTTATTTAGATTGTCACGTTCTTGTTGAATGGTAATGTTTTTCCCTGTGTTTTCTATCTCCCGCAGCGTTTTTAACCCAGAATGAGTCGCTTTTATAACTTCAAGGTCGGACGCCGCTTTCATTTTAAAGTTCTCGTCGCCTTCTATTTTAAAGTTCGAACCTAAAGAAGCTACGTCAGGATCGGAACTTATTTCATGTATTTTCGTACCGGATAACGATTCTATAAAGGAAATATCTTTTTTATCGTCTATTATGACGTCGTTTCCAAATCCGCTTATAACCGTGTCTTTACCTAAACCTCCCGCAAGAATATCGTCTCCCGAGCCTCCGAGGATTAGATCGTTTCCTTTCCCTCCGTCGATATAATCGTCGCCGTCTCCTCCGTATAATTTATCGTCGCCGTCTAAACCGTATATAACGTCGTTGCCTGATTGTCCGTAGATTATATCGTCTCCTGCTCCTCCGTCGAGATGATCTTTACCTTTTCCGCCGTATATAATGTCATTTCCGCCTTTGCCGTATATTTTGTCGTTGCCGTCCCCTCCATAGATACGATCGTTTCCGTCTCCGGCATATATAGTGTCGCTTCCTTTTTCGCCGTAGATAGTATTGCCTCCGTTGCCGACTGTAATACTATCGTTTCCGTCTCCTCCGTAAACTAAGTTAGAGCCGTTTCCTAACGTTATGATATCCGAGTCGGCCAGACTGAAGCCCAATAGTTGATCCTTTGCGTCGTTTTGAACGCTTTCTTCCGTTTCTTCGCTTGAAAACAGATCTAGGTGATATTTTAGCTTATTTAGCGCTCCGGGGTTATTGTCGCCGTAAACAGTGTTATTTCCGTCTCCCGCAAGTATGGTGTCATTTCCTTTTCCGCCTTCTATATTGTTATCCCCGTTTCCGACTGTTATAGAGTCGTTTCCTTTCCCGGTTACGATAGTGTTATTTCCGTCTCCCGCGTTTACGTCTAAGCCTATTTTTACGCTATCGTCCGCTATAAACGAATTGTCGCCTTCGCCTAATTTAAATTTGAGAAAATTGGCGTCTTCTTGAGGATAAACCGTTTCTTTGCCGTTTAAATTTACTATGACGTCTCCTTGCCGGTTTTGACTTACCGTCCATTTGTCGTTTTTGTCGGTCCCGTTAATAATTATATCTTCTCTGGAGTTAAGTTGCGAGAATATGCCCAAAATACCTGAACCAAGATTAGTCAGAGGTCCGTCGTTATCTTTAGGCGTTTCTTCTTCCGGAGTCAGTTCTTTTTTGGCGGAAGGGGAAAGGGATACTGAATCTTCCGTAACTCCGGGAGAGGATGACGTTTCTTCGGAGCTGACTTCGGCAGTTTTATTTTGGGTTGGCTCTGACGCGGATTCATGTATTTTTGCGTTCGAATTTGTTCCGATCGCCGTATTGGAGCTTAACGAAATATTGTTGACGTTTAGTGACATAGATCGATCCTCCGTATTGTGTCAAACTAGGCTCATGGAGCATTTTGCGCGGCTTCGTTCCGTTTGATTTTAACTTTATTGTATCATATATTTAGTTGTATTCCTATAAAATAAGATAGACAATTGTTAACTTTTCTTAATAATTGTTAAGGAATAAAAGAGGTTTTTTCATATTTAACGCGGCTTTTATTAAATAAAACGGGGCCGCGCCGCTTTATTTAAAGCTTCGCGCACCCCGTTTTGCAGTTCGTTTTCCGTGCTTTTGATTAAAAATTTAAAGTTATTTACCGTGGCATTTTTTAAATTTTTTGCCGCTTCCGCATGGACAGGTTTCGTTGCGATCTATTTTTTTAAACGCGTAAGGATTTATATCCAGTATGATTTTGGAAATTTTTTCTTTGTCTTTAGCGTATTCTAAAGCGGCTTTAAATAGCGCGACGGCTTTGGTTTTATTTCCGGCCGCAAGATATATCCAGGCGGCCGGGAGGGTAAGATAAGGCATGCCTTCTTCAAGTTTCAGAGCTTCTCCGGCAAGATCGCATGCTTCTTCATACTTTTTTAAAGCCGCTTTGACCGCGGCGGCATTGAGGCATATTCCGGCTTTTGTCATAACGTCGTCGCAGCGGAAGAACCGTTCGTTTTGATCTTGTTCGCCGTTTGCAAGAAGAATATATTGAATCGTTCTGTCGCTTTTGGAAGTTTTGCATTCGACGGCTTCTCTAAAAATTGATTCCGCTTTTTCCAGATTGCCTTCGAGATAATTGATTATTCCCAGATTATTCTTAATGAGGCCTAAATTTTCTTCCGTTTCTTTGTAAATTTCTTGAGCTTTAAGAAAATTTTTCTCAGCTTCTTTTAATTCGCCTTTTTGAATAAGAAGAAAACCAAGATTGTTAAAAACGTTAGAGCTTTGTTCTTCGTCTTTCGCGGCATACTTATACTCTTCGAGAGATTCGTCTATCCTATTTTCTCTATAAAGGCTTGCCGCAAGTCTATATGCGCTTTCGCATGCTTCTTTTGAGTCTCCTGTTTCTTCGAATAAGCGCTTGCTTTCTTTGTAAAGCTCTATCGCGTTATGAGAGTTGCCTAAAGTATCTTTTAAGAAGCCCATATATCTAAGTTGTATTGCCGCGTTAGCTTTATCGCCCTCCTGTTCGTACAGGCTTCTGGCTTTATCAAAATAACCGTAGGCTTCCGAGTATTTTCCTCTTTTGGAAAGATTAGCTCCCGTAGTCGTAAGGTTTTGAGCTTCCGTTATTTTAGGATTGTCGCATTTTTTTTCGGTTTCGGCCATTTCTTGGGTTTGCATATTTTTCTTTAACCTCTTTCATTTTATCTGAGTTAACGTTTTTAAAGCGCTATATGTTTGCAATTTATAAAGCTTAAGTTTCATAGTTGTTTTTTTGCTTTGAACCTTTTGTGGCGTTGGAAAAATGATATTTAATTTAAATAAACCGGGTTTGTTACTTCCGTTTTCTTTTCCGGTTAGGTTTATTTAAATAATTCGGCTTGTTTTTTAGCTTCCTTATCGCATTCTTCGTTATATTTATGACCGCTATGCCCTTTTATATATTCAAACGTAACTTCATGTATAAGAGAGAGTTCAAAAAGCGTTTTCCATAAATCCGCGTTTTTCACAGGTTCTCCTTGAGTTTTTATCCACCCGGCTTTATGCCAGGCATATATCCATTTCTTCAAAAACGGATCCGCCACGTATTTTGAATCCAGATATACTTTGACCGCGCATTTTTCTTTTAGAGCTTTTATTCCTTCGATTACGGCTTGAAGCTCCATTCTGTTGTTTGTCGTTTCTCTGGCCCCTCCGCTTATTTTTTTTTCCGCTTGTCCATACGTAAGTATGCAGCACCATCCGCCCGGGCCCGGATTGCCGGAGCAGGAACCGTCGGTATATATATTTACTTCCTTCATAAGAGCCGAGTTGGAATCTCCGTCGTTTACGTTTCTATCTTCTATTACAATTAAAAGTTTTTTTTTCCTGCATAATACCCGTTTTAATTTTTGAGCTTAAAGTTTTTTTTATTCGTTTGCCGCAGAGATAAGCGAGCGCGTTATTTTCTTTTTCTTCGTTTGTTTATAAAAGGAGGTTTATTGTTTTTGTTGAACATTTTCCCAAGAACATGCTTTAAGGTCGTTGAATATTTGCTTTATGAACGTTGCCGATATTTTTAACAAAAAAAATTTAGCCGATATAGTTTTAATCGTTTCCGTAATCGTTTCCGCTATATTAAGCGCGTTAATTTTTAATTATGCCTTAAAAATGACTTTTATTTCTGCTCCAAGTTTTATGATAGCCTCTTCCGGCTTTAACGCAGATAGTAAAAATACCGATTTAGTCAAGCAAACGGAATATGAGGAGTCTGTTTCTAAAATTTTGAGGTCCGGAATCGGCGCTTCGCCTTCGGGATCGTCTACGCCTTTTTCCGGAGTTAATTTAAGGGAAGCTGATTTTTCGGGAGAGGGGAATCCGATTTTAAAGGCTACTTTTATAGGCGATTCAGCTTCTTTCGCCGTAGTTCAGTTTAATGGAATCGATAAAATTATTTTGCCAGGAAGCAGGATAGGACAGGCAGTTCTTGAAGAGATATTGAGAGACAGGGCTGTGTTTCGTTTGGAGTCCGGAGAAAAATACGAGTTGATAATGTCTTATGGGATCCCTCTTTCTTCTAATACGTCAAATTCTCTTCAACGTCAAAACGAAGCGTCTGAAAATTCTATTGTTAAATATGCGACGAAGCGCGAATTTTTAGCTCTGTTCGAACCTCCGGATCGCATTATGAAGGAATTGCTTCTGGCTCCGATAAGCCGAAACGGAACGACTTACGGCATAAAAATTTTGAAACTTAGCCCGTCTTCGTTTTTGAGTTCCAATATGGGTTTGGCTCCCGGAGATATAATTTTGGCGATAAATAATAAGCCTATTTTATCTCCCGAAGAGGGCTTAGCGGCGTACCAGGCTATGAAGAATGAAGACGAGATATCTTTTAATTTGGAGAGAAACGGTAAGCCGGTTATGCTTAAAGTTAGTTTTAGATAAATTTTTTGGAGGTTTTTTTGAGAATAAAACGTAATTTTGTCGCGAGAGGTTTTACTTTTCTTGAATTGATGGTCGTCGTCGCTATTCTTGCTATTCTTGCGGGATTGATTATCCCAAATTTCGTAGGAAGGGCGGAAGACGCTAAAAAAACTCAGGCTGTAGTTCAAATAAGAGAACTTATGAAAGCTTTGGAATTATATAGGCTTGACAACGGTTCCTATCCTTCTACGGAGCAAGGTTTGAACGCTTTGGTAGAGAAGCCTGACGGAGAACCTGAACCTATAAAATGGAAAAAGTATCTTGAAAAAATTCCCGTTGATCCGTGGAAACATGAGTATATTTATATTTGCCCGGGAGTAGATCATAATCCTTCCGACGATTACGACGAAGACGAAGAACTGAATCCTTACTTAAGATTTGATTTGAGTTCGTTTGGCCCTGACGGAGTAGAGAGCGAAGACGATATAAATAGTTGGAATTTGCCTGAATAATTTAGTTTAACGGAGGAATAAATTCATGTCTGTAAACGTATCCCCTGACGAAAGACTTCTTTTGGAACTTTTAAAAAGGGTTGTGCAGCAGGGAGCTACAGATTTGCATCTGGCCGGCAATGCGCCTCCCGTTCTTAGAATTAGAGGCGAGTTGATTCCTTTGTCCGCTCTTGGAGTTATTACTCCTGAGATTCTTCAAAGAATGGTTTTTAGTATTTTGTCCGATTATCAGCAAGAAGAGTTTATTACTGAAAAAGAGTTGGATTCAGCTTATGAGGCAGTCGGTATAGGGCGTTTCAGGGTAAACGTATTCTTTGAAAAGAACTCGATTGGAGCCGCCTTCAGAAGAATTCCGGACGATCCCATACCTTTAGGCAAACTTGGCCTTCCCGCTATAATGCCGAAGCTGTGCGAGAAAACTAACGGTTTGATAATTATTTCAGGAGCCACGGGAAGCGGAAAAACGACTACTTTGGCCGCTTGCATCGATTATATTAACACTCATATGAACGATCATATTATTACTATCGAAGATCCGATAGAATACGTTCATAAAAATAAAAAGTCCTTGATAAGACAAAGAGAAGTAGGGCTTCATACAAATTCGTTTACTGCGGCTCTCAGATCTTGCTTAAGACAGGATCCTGACGTTATTTTAGTCGGAGAAATCAGAGATATCGATTCCGTAAAAGTGACTTTGACGGCTGCTGAGACGGGGCACTTGGTATTTTCGACTCTTCACACTAACAGCGCCATAGACACAATAGCTCGTATACTGGACATATTCCCTTCTGAACATCAGTCTCAAATAAGAGTGCAGCTTTCCGCTACGATTGAGGGTATTTTATCTCAGACGCTTATTCCCGCGGTCAACGGTTCCGGTATGTGTTTGGCATGCGAAGCGCTCGTAGCGACGCCGGCAGTAAGAAACGTTATAAGAGAGGGAAGACTTCATACTCTTAAAAGCATTTTGGAAATAGGTTTTAACGAAGGAATGCAGACTATGGAATATTCGCTGAAAGAGCTTTATTTAAGAGGCAAAATATCTTATGAAGCGGCTTTGTCCAGAGCCCAGGATATCGAAGGATTTAAAAAGCTCGTCGGAGTTATTCCTCCTGAAAGCGTTACGACTTAGCGTTTTATTTAGAATCATAAAGAGATTTTTGTTATGAAACAAGAAATTTTATTTTACGCTCGCAGGCTTCATGCTTTGGGTTTTTTCCCCGGAACAGGGGGAAACATAACGGTTCGCCTGAACGATAATTCTATTTTGGTTACTCCTTCTTCCAGGCCCAAGGATACGCTTTTAGAAGAAGATTTTGTCAGAGTTGATCTGCGCGGCAATATTTTGGAGGGCGCATTAAAGCCTTCTTCTGAACTGAAAATGCATTTATACGCTTATTCCGTTCGAGAAGACGTTAACGCGGCTATACATGCCCACCCTGCGTATTCTGTTGCGGCGAGCGTTTGCGGCGGAGTCGACTCGTCTCTTTTAGCCGAATCCGCAATTGTTTTAGGCAGAGTTCCGTTAGCCGATTTTGCCGTTCCTTCGACCGAAGAAGTTCCGGCTTCCTTGAAGCCTTTTATTAAGGATTCAGACGTTTTTTTATTAGCTAATCACGGCCCTTTTTGTTTAGGTTCAAATCTGTTCGACGCCGCGAACAAACTTGAGACTTTGGAATCTTTATGCCGTATTTCTTATATCGCCGGATGTTTTGGGAAGCCTAAGGGCATTTCTAAAGAAGATCTCGATAAACTTTTATCAGTTGCCGGCGGCCGTAAACGAGTCTGACGCGAGATAGCTGAAAAGTTGCCATTTCTCATCAGACAGATTAAAACGATTTATCTTGAAGATTTTTCCTTTTAAGTCTTTTGGCGGCTATTATCGCGGCTCCTAAAGCTACCGTTACGCTTGGGTTTGCCGGCGTTATGATTTTTTCGCCCAGAGCTTTCGCAAGACTTTCTGTCATAGCTTTTGACAGAGCTACTCCGCCCGTAAATATAACAGGCGGCTCTACGCCTATTTTTCCGGCTAGGGCCGCCGTTCTTTTTGCGAGGGAATTTAAAACTCCGGCAAAAATATCGCCTTTATTTCTGCCGGACGCTAAAAGGCTTATTATTTCAGATTCTGCGAAGACTACGCACATATTATTTATAGAACATGGATTTTTAGCTTTAATAGCCGTTTCGTACGTTTGGTCCTTACTTAATTCCAGAATATTTTCAACGATTTCAAGAAAACGGCCGGTGCCTGCGGCGCATCTGTCGTTCATAGCAAAGTCGCATACTATTCCGTTTTCGACTTTTATAGCTTTGCTGTCCTGCCCTCCTATGTCGATAATCGTTTTGGCTTCCGGAAACAGATGGCGTATGCCAGCGGCTTGGCAAGTTATTTCCGTTACGGTTTTATCCGCTTCGCTTATCTGTTCTCTGCCATAGCCGGAGCTTACCGTAAAAGCTATATCTTTTTTTGCCAGTTTATTTCTTTTTAACAATTCGTCGATCATTAGTTGAGCCGCTTCTTTAGGCAAAGCCGTAGTTTCGCGAACTATGCTGTCCGCCACGGTAAGATTTTCCGAGTTTAAAATGACTCCTTTTAACGTTCTTGAACCGACGTCTATTCCAAGAGTAAGCGTTTTGTTCATTTTTGTTTGACCGGTTTTCTCTTTCGTTTTTATATTTTGTCCTCAGTTTATAAGACAATCGTTTTATCTTTGAACATTTTGTCGGCCAGTTCAGGAATGCGTTCCGGAGCGTCGGCTACGGCGGAGGCTCCAGCTTTAAAAAGTCTCTCTTTAGTTTGCCATCCGTATCCGGCTCCTATCGACGGTATGCCGAGGACTTTGGCCGACTTTACGTCCATTTCGGTATCTCCTATCATAATCGCGTAGGCAGGTTTTACGCGCAGCCGCGTTAATACTTCGTTTATAATTGCTTCTTTTCTGCTGCCTCGTCCGTCGCCGCCCGCGACATATGAGAAAAACTTTAAAATTTTTTCTTCTTCCAGCTTCTTTAAAAGTATCGCTTTGATTGTGCAGGATGCTATTGACAGGATATATTTTTCCGATAATTTTGTCAGAGCTTGTTTAAGCCCTTTAAATATGGGAATATCGCTATAATTTATTCCGAGTCGCACTATTTTTACGGCTTCTTTTGTTTCGTCCGAGTTGAAACCTAAATTGACATAATTATTTTCCCAAGCCGAATCATACCATCTTTTAAAATCGTTTAGCGTTTCGACGGGATATATTTTTCCGAATTTAGCGGCGGCTTCTCTATATTTTTCCATATAAAACGGAGCGGAGTCGGCTATAACTCCGTCAAAATCGAATATGAGCAGATTTTTCATTATTTTGTCCTTTTATTTTGTCGTTTTAACGCGCATTTTTGATAAAGCAGCGGCGTTGGAGTTTTAAATTATGGAATTTATTTAAATTGTTTTGAATTTACTAAAAATCCTTCAAGATTTATTTTATTTTTATTGATCTTTTCCTTGATTACGGCTTTTCTATCTTTATTTATTGCGTTTTTGAAGGTTTTACTTGAGACAGAGCAGAAATATTTTCAGATAAAATTAGTTTCTAAAATTATGCGTAAGAAAGGATGTTATATGCCGACAGACATTACTGGAAAAGTATTTAAACGTATAGACGGCTATAAAGAGGACGTCGTAGAAATGCAGCGAGCGCTGACTGCGATTCCGGCTCTTTCTCCTGATTCCGGAGGAAAAGGCGAATGGGAGAAAGCTTTAAGAATGAAAACTTATATGGACGCTTTAGGCTGCTTTTCCGCGGAAGAATTCAACGCTCCTTGCCCGTCTTTAAAAGAGGGAACTCGACCTAATCATATATACAGGCTTAAAGGAGAGGATTCTTCCAGAACCGTATGGATTATGAGCCATTACGATATTGTTCCGGAAGGCGATTTAAAACTTTGGAGTTCTAATCCGTTTGAATTAAAAGTAGACGGAGATTTTTTATACGGAAGAGGAGTAGAAGATAATCAGCAAGGAATGATTTCCTCTTTCTTGGCCGCTAAGGCAATTATAGAGGAGGGACTTCGTCCAAAGTACGATTTAGCTTTGCTTTTTATTTCCGACGAAGAAACCGGAAGTCGCGACGGCATTCAGTATATCTTAAAGAAAAAATCGAATTTATTTTCGAAAAATGACTTAGTATATGTGCCTGATTCCGGAGTAGACGACGGCTCCAGAATTGAAGTGGCGGAAAAATCCATTATGTGGGTAAAATTTACCGTTAAAGGCAAACAGGCTCATGCAAGCAGGCCTAATTTCGGCGTTAACGCTTTTAAAGCCGCTTCGAATTTAATCGTTCGCCTGCAGACGTTGTATGAGATTTTCGGAGCGGAGAATCCTATTTTTGAACCGCCCACAAGCACTTTTGAACCGACTAAAAAAGAGGCTAACGTTCCGAACGTAAATTCGATTCCGGGGGAGGACGTTTTTTATTTCGACTGCAGAGTTCTTCCTTGCTATAAGCTTGAGGACGTGATCTCAGAGATAAGAAAAATTGCCGATGGCATCGAAAAAGATTTTGACGCGAAAGTCGTTATGGACTATGCGCAGAAGGAGCAGGCCGCTCCTGAGACGGATCCGGAAAGCGACGTCGTTAAATTATGCGCCGACGCCGTGAAGGAAGTATATTCCGTAGAGCCTAGAGCGTGCGGAATAGGAGGAGGAACGGTAGCGGCTTATATAAGAAAGGCCGGCATTCCCGCCGTAGTTTGGTCGAAGCTTAACGATACGGCTCATCAGGCCAACGAAAACTGCAGAATTTCCAACGTAATCGGCGACGCGAAAGTATTCGCTCATATAGCCCTTTCGTCTATATAAAAATATATTAGGAGGTAACTAAATTCGTGGATAATAAATTTAAGCCTTACGTAAGCTCTTCTTCCACAATGAAGGAATTTACTTTAAGAGCGATTTTGATAGGGCTGGTTATGTCTGTAATACTTGGAGCGGCAAACGCTTATTTAGGTCTTAAGGCGGGAATGACCATCGCCGCCACTTACCCTGCCGCCGTTATAGGAATGGCGGTTCTTCGCCTTTGGAAAGGAAAAAATAAGGGGACGATTCTTGAAGAAAATATAGCCAGAACCATAGGCTCTATTGGAGAATCGGTAGCCGCAGGCGCTATTTTTACTCTTCCCGCTTTTTTAATATCCGGTCTTTGGAAGGATTTTTCGGGAATAAATTTGACGATATGTTCGGCTATACTTATTCTTGGCGGTTGTATGGGCGTTTTGTTCGTTACCGTTTTAAGAAGAGTGATGGTTGAAGATCATGAGCTTCCGTTCCCTGAATCGGTAGCCGCCGGAGAAATTCACAAGGCCGGCCAATCGGGAGGAGCCGGAGCCGCGTATCTTTTGGGAGCAATGTTAATTGGAGCCGTCATTCAGGCTTTGGGAAAATTTAAGCTTTTCGCTTCCAGCTGGGAAAGATATTTCCACTTTGAACCCAGCAGCGTTAAACTTCCTTATAAAGAGGGTATCGAGTATACCGTAAACGGTTCCGGAGGTTTGTTCGTCACTACTCCCGGAGTCAGTCCTGCGTATATGGGCGTCGGTTTTATTATAGGTCCTGTCTTGGCATGTCTTAATTTTAGCGGAGGCTTGCTGGCTTGGGGGCTTTTTGTTCCTTTAGTTATGTGGCTTCTCGGCCCTAATCTTTCCAACTTTTTAGCTTTAAATGGAGGTCATCCTTCAAACGATATAGGAGGTATGGCTGTTCAGGTATGGAAATTGATCGTGCGTCCTATCGCTATCGGCGGTATGTTGGTAAGCGCGGCTTATACGCTGTACAATATGAGGAATAATTTAACTACCGGTCTTGTAAGAGCGGTTAACGACATAAAAAAAGCTGCCGGAGCTAAGTCTTCCGAAGTAAGGACAGAGATGGATCTTAATTTCAGATTGGTATTTATCCTTATTATTATAGCTGCTTTATTGACCGGAGTAATTTATTTCTATTTTACTCAAAACGTTATTCATGCGGTTATTACGACCGTTTTAATGCTTATTTTGGGCTTTTTCTTTTCGGCCGTTTCAGGTTATCTTGTCGGTCTTATAGGTTCTTCAAATAACCCGATAAGCGGGCTTACAATCGCCACTATAGTTATCGTTGCCGGGGTTATGGCATGGTTCCTCGGAGTTAAGGGGGACGAGGGCGTGCTTGCCGCTTTGGGCGTAGCGGCCGTCGTATGCGTTACGGCTGCCGTAGCCGGAGAGATGTTTCAGGATCTTAAAGTCGGTCATATTTTGGGCGGAACTCCCTGGCGGATGCAGGTAGGAGATTTTATCGGCATAATACCTTCTGCCATAGCTATGGTTTTAGTTTTAGGGGCTATGCATCAGAGCGATATCGCTATGGCTAAGGCCGGCAATCTTGATCCGTTGATGTACGGTTTGGGAGGCAAGAATTATCCCGCTCCTCAGGCCGGTCTTATGGCTATGCTCGCTCAGGGCATAGTCGGAGGAAATATGACTTGGGGCTTGATAATCATAGGTATTATCATGGGCATAGCTTTTATTCTCGTTAAAATTAAAAGTCCTATGCTTGTTTCAGTCGGAATGTATCTTCCTTTTGAAACTACAGCCGCAATTTTCTTAGGCGGAATCGTAAAATGGATTTTTGATCTTTATATGAATAAGAAGGCTTTAAGCGATAAATTAAGATTAGCGGCGGAGAATAACGGAGTTTTAGTCGCTTCGGGCTTGATCGCCGGAGAAGCTTTGACCGGTTTAGGCTTCGCTTTTTACGGACTTTCCGGGAAAGCCGTGCCGGCTATTTTCGCAAACCCAAGCTTTATTCCCAGTTTATTTGTAATAGGAATTATAGGCGTAGTTTTGGCATGTTTCCCATTAATGGACGTAAATAAACTATTGTCTTCTAATGCGTCTACGAATGAGGAAGAAGAATCAGACGAAGAAGACTCTGACAATGGCGGAGACGTCGAGAATGGCGATGACGCCAAAAAGAGCGAAGACGCCAAAAAGAGCGAGGACAAAAAAACAGCGGATAAAAAGGCTGCGGGAGAAAACTCTGAGGAGAAAAAACCTTCTTCCGAAAGCAAATCGAAATCTAAATTTAAGGCTAAATCTAAAGCTAAACATAAGTCTAAAAAAGCGGATTCAAGCGACGAAAAAGCCGGCGGCTCTAAGGAAGCTTCGGATAAGTCCGAGTCAAAATAAGACGAAGGCAAACGCAAATATATTCAATATAAATATAACGAAAATGCTTAAGAAGAAAAAACGTAAAAGTTAGGCTTAGCATATAGTCGACTATACGGATAACTTCTAAATATAGACTTAAAAAAAGTCCTCTCGCTAAATTAAAGCGAGAGGACTTTTTTTTATAAGCTTTAAGATTATGTTTTTTAGATATTGGGTTTATTAAAGCCGGTTTTGCCGATTCGTTTGACTGTCTTCAGACGAAGAGGCGCCGTTAGCGGCGCGGCTTATCTCGTTCTTTGCGACATATTCGCGCTTTACGAGATCTATTATCTCGCCGCAATATTTTTTCGTCATGTCCAGTTCTTCTTTCGTTAGATAATTTGCCGTATTGTGGTGTATTGAGTTTCTGGCTCTGGCGCATATTCTAAATTTTGGACTCCAATGATGAAGTTTGTCGCCGTTAAACAGTTTATCGAAATATCGCCATTTGTTTTCTATTATTAAAAGCGCGTCTTGAAGCGACATGACATGCAGCGCCGAATGAATAAAACCGTTAAGATTATTTTTGCTTATATTCTTTTTATAATATTCGTCGTTAAATTTCTTTTTTAAAGAATGACGGTAGCATCGTTTTAATAATTTGAACCAATCTTCGTCGTTTACTTTTGTTTTTAGAAAAATATCTTTTGCTTTCGCTTCTATAGCTATTTTAATATATCTTTCCAGCTCGTCTATTTTTTTCCAGGCGCTTTCGATACCGGCTCTGTCTATATGTTGTTCGGCTATAGAAGGGGAGTCGTAAGAAGAAGTTTCGTCTTTGTCTTTATAATACTTCGTATATGGAGAGAGCTCCCTGGCGGGGGAAAGGATTTCGTCGTCGCTTTCGTATATGTCGAACCATGGAGGCAATTCTTTATAAGGGGGACATTGCGGTATATTTTTAGAAAAATACAAGCCGCTTTTGATCTGCTCCAGTTTGTCTTTGAAATGTTTTTTATCTTTATCAGGCACTATTGCCGCGTATCGTTCGCGTATATTTTTTATATTTAGTTCGCTTGTTGTAAGCCACAGGGCTTTTACGTAGTTTTTTTGATCTAGAATAAAATCTACTTCCAGATCTGATGTTTTCAGTTCGTCGTTTATATATTTTTGGA
>CASEKF010000004.1 GCA_949288455.1 uncultured bacterium | reverse complement strand
TATTTGACATATGGGAGAAACAATGATTAGGAAGATATTTTTCGTATCGGTTTCTCTGTTGATTGCGCTTGTTTTATCGATCTTAATCGCTCTTTGCATTGGAAGCGTATCTTATTCGCCATATGAACTTTTTTCTATTCTGTTTGGAGGGAACGCAGACGAATTATCTTTTGAGCGTATCGTTTTGACGGACGTAAGACTTCCTCGAATTTGTTCCGCATTGTTGGCCGGAGGAGCTTTAGCCGCCGCAGGAGTAGCCTTTCAGGCTTTGCTTCGAAATCCTTTGGCTGATCCTTATATTGTCGGAACGTCTGCCGGAGCTTCTCTTGGAGCTGCGGTCGCAGTTATTTTCAATCTTCCGGCTTTGGGAGTATTTTCTTCATTAACGCCATGCGCGTTTATTGGAGCGGCCTT
The DNA here is from genome assembly GCA_949288455.1 of uncultured bacterium. Lineage (GTDB taxonomy): Bacteria > Vulcanimicrobiota > CADAWZ01 > CADAWZ01 > CADAWZ01 > CASEKF01. The sequence goes on along the minus strand of CASEKF010000004.1, from coordinate 4,228 downwards.
AGTTATGATTGTCGTTTACGTTGCGGCTTTAAGGTTCGGCCGACTTTCCGTAGAACGTTTTCTTTTGGCCGGGGTTATTGCCGGGGCATTTTGTAGTTCTTTAGTATCCTTTTTAATGACTCTTTCAGGAAAAGATATACCGCATATAGTTTGGTGGCTGATGGGCGGTTTTTCTGGCAGAGAGGATTGGTCATATCCTTTTGCTATGCTTCCTTATTTTATCGTCGGAGTTTTGATTTTAATTATTTTTTCTCCGACGCTCAATCTTTTCTCTATGGGAGAAGATATCGCTTCGTCTAGAGGAGTGAATACGGAGTTATCTAAATTTATGATTATTTTTTCCGCTTCGCTTTTAACCGCCGCTTCCGTAAGCATAGCAGGAACGATAGGTTTTATAGGATTCATGATTCCGCATGTTATGCGGAGAATATTCGGAGCCGAACATAGGGTTTTGATGATTTCTTCCGTATTAGGCGGAGCAGTTTTTCTTATTTTGGCAGATACGCTTGCCAGGAGTATCCTGACTTCCGGAGCGGAAATCCCGGTAGGTATAATTACTTCTTTATTAGGAGCTCCGTTTTTCTTTTTAGTTTTAAAAAAGGGTTTATAAGAGATTGTTAGCGCGTTTTTTAGTAGAGAAGTAAAAGATAATAGCGCAAGTAAAATCTGCGTTATTAAAAACTTCTATTTTTACTAACGTCTCGGAATAGCAACAAGATCTTATCAGGAAAGCCGTAAGATATCCGTCAATATTTTGGCTTTTTTATATTACGTTTATCTGGTTAAAAATCGTCTATGCCGTAAAGCTCTGAAGCCGTCCGCCCATGAAGCAAAGGATTGATTTTAATTTTTTTTCCGCCGGATTGATTGGGGTTTGCATGTTTTGCTAATATGTTTATTGTTTTCTCGATGATTTTTCTTTGATCTATATCGTCGTTATCTATAATATACAATTCGTTTTTGTCAAACCATATTCCGCCGCAAGATTTACATATATCGACCGGTATGGTTCCTAATTTGGTAAGTTCAAGCGTTGCGTTACATTCCGGACATTCTCTATTGCCTTCTTCTACGCATGACGGAGAGGACGATAAAAAATTATATAAGAAAAGATCTTCCGGAAGCTTTGATTGCTGATTTACGGCGGGATTAATGCCTGATATCCATATTCCGCTGCAAAGAGGGCAGGTATATATTTTCAGTTCAGATCCTTTGATTGGGTCATGACGCGTTAAAGGGAAAACGCAGGCAGGACAGTTCATATTTTCCTCCTATGTCGCTTTATTTAAGAGCTTATGAGTTTGTACCAGCATTTCTCTTATGGGGAGACCATAGGGACATTTCGATTCGCATCGTCCGCATTTGATGCAATCTGACGCGTTCGCTTTACAAGCTTGGTATTTGCCTATTGCCCACTCTTTTAGATTATATCTTTCATAGTAGGCTTTTGCGGTAAAAATAACGGATATTGGGATATTTTGAGGGCATGGCTGGCAGTAGTCGCATCTTCGGCAGAATTCTCGTCCCAGTAAAAGCTTCTCTTCTTCGATTTTTTGCAGTTCGTTATCCGATAAACTTGTTGCCCGCATAAAATCCAGTACGTTAGATTCTAATTGTTCTTTATTATCCACTCCGGGTATAATACAGTCTATTTCTTTGAAATTTGCGGCATATCTAAAAGAAATACCTCTGTTGACTATGGCGCCTCCTCCAAGAGGCTTCATGGCTATGACTCCCATATTATTTTCTTTAGCCGCTTTAAATACTTTAATTCCTTCAGATTCGATAAAATTAAAAGGAAACTGCAGAGTTTCAAACGCTTTGCTTTTTACGGCTGTTTCAGCCGTTTTCAGATTGTGAGACGTTATCCCGATATGTTTAATAAGTCCTTCTTCTTTCGCTTGTAAAAGCGCTTTTAAAGCTCCGTTTGGAGATAATATGTTGTTTAAATCTTGTTCGTTGCATACGAAATGGCATTGATATAAATCTATATAAGTCGTTTTAAGATGATAGAGACTTGTTTCTATCTCTTTTTTCATATCGTCGTAAGTTCTGCTCTGAGCTTTTGTCGCAAGGATGAATTTTTCTCTTCCGAGCCGTTGTAAAGCCGAACCTATAAGATCTTCGCTTTTTGTATATCCTCGAGCTGTGTCTATAAAATTTATACCGTAGCGTAAAGCCGTTGAAAAAATTTCGTAAGAATTATTTTCGTCGAATCTTTGAAGAGGTATGCCTCCTATACCCATGAACGAAGATAATAGCCCAGTTGATCCTAATAATCTTTTTTCCATAATAATGCGCCTCTAATAAAATTTATAATGAGTTTGTAGTATTTATAGTCGTCTTGAATTTAAATTGACGTTTAGAGAAAATTATATAGACGTTCTAGGTTCCGGTTTCAGTTCTATTTTATCAAATAATTCTACGTTTTGCTGCCTTAAAATAGAGAGTCTTGTTAACACTGCGGCTCCATATAAAATGTTTAAGGCTATCGCTTTTACTGTAATGTTTGATATGTTATCCATGTAAGTTCCTTTAGTCCAGGCGTTAAAGGCGCCTATTGCCGGTCCTGTCCAAATTTGATAATCCATTATTCGTTCTTGATTGTTTTCTATAGGCCATTTAGCCGCTTGACCAAGGTAAGATCGAAAAATTAGAGCCATTTTATATTTAGGCGACTTTTCCGCTTTAATTATTTGTTCAGGATCTCTAGCTTGGAAAAACGCTTTAGTTTTCGTCCAAACATGTTCCAAACTTTCTCTGAAAATGTTTTGTTCGATTTGCTGGCGTTCTTTATTAGGTATATTTTCTATGGAAGAGTACGCGTTATATATATTGTATAACTTTTGAGCCCTCATTGGAAATAACGTGCCTTTTTTTAAAACTTGGACCTTTGCTCCAAGTTCAAACATATCTGCCGAAGGGGCCGAAGCTGTGTCGGCTTGTCCGGCTTTTTTTAGCATGAATTTTACGGTGTCGCTCGTTCCTGCTTCTACGCTGATTTGGTTTATCGAGCCTGTCGTTACGTAAGCGCATCCCGAGTTAAAAGCTGCCGCCGCCGCTTGAGGCGAACCAATCCCTCCTCCGAAGCCTATTCTGAATTTTCGATCGTATATTTTTTGCGTTTCGTTTCTTAATTCCATAAAAGCTGATATAAGAACCGGAGCCGGCCTGTTATCCGTATGACCTCCTGAATCTGCTTCTGCGGTCATGTCTTGGCTTACCGGAAGTTGTAACGCCAGTTCGCCTTCTTGTCTAGTAAGTTCTCCGCTTTCTATAAGTTCGCGTATTATTGAGGGGGGAGGAGATGAAAAAAATTTGTTGCCGACTTCAACTCTGGATACTTTAGCTATTATTTTGTTTTTTCTCGTAATTTTTCCGTTCTCATCTATTTTAAGTCCTTTAAACGCAAATTTTATAAGGGCCGGAGTTAGGTTTATATATGCGGAAGCTTCTATTAATTCGACGTTTTTTTGTATATATAAATCTACCGTGTCTTTTTCCAGTTGGTAGTTGGACGGGTTATTTATTAAGTTGAATCCGAAAGGCACGTCCGCCGATTTTATTTTCTTGACGGCTTCCTCTATGGCGGTTAAAGATAACCCTCCCGCTCCGAAAAAACCTAAAGCTCCGCATTTTCCCAGTTCTATAACCATTTCGGCAGAACTTATACCGTTAGCCATAGAACCTCCGACGTACGGATATCTTATATTATATTCGGAACAGAAAGATTGATCTCCTAATCTTTCCGGATACGATGCCGGCGCGTATGCGGTTACGTCGAGCCCTTGTCCTGTCAAAGAGAAAGCTTGCTCGTTCGTGTAAAAAAAATTTTGCCCGTCGTATAGTATAAAAAGAGGTTCTTTTATATTTTTAACGGATGGCAAAATGTCTTCTGTATCGTTTATCTTATATTTTTTGCTTCCATTCCATTTCAATTTCATCGTATTTTCTATAGGCAGATTAATCATGGTTATCCTTCCTGATGTTTTAAATTGTTTTATTATAGCCGGAACGTTAAGCCTTAAGATTTAATTATTATTTTTAACTTTTTATGTATGCTATATTCTTTATTGAAAATTATAATTCTTGCTAATTTTCGTTTAAAATTTTTTTTAGAATTGGTATTGACAAAGTTAATATCTCGTGTTATTATGTTTGAGGTTTCGGCTCCGAGCGTTAACGTTTCGGTATCGGACCTCGCATATTGACAATTGAATAACGCTGA
>CASEKF010000003.1 GCA_949288455.1 uncultured bacterium | reverse complement strand
CTTTCTTTCTTGCTTCTTCTTCCGCTTTCTTTATTGCTTCTTCTTCCGCTTTCTTTTTTGCTTCTTCTTCCGCTTTCTTTTTTGCTATTTTCTTTTTCTTAGTTTTTTTTACGTTAGACAGATTGTCAATAGAAACTTCGAATCCTATATCGGGGAGTTGTTCGTCTAAGGTAAGTTCCTCTTTCTCGGAGGTCGTTTCAGAATTGTTGGGATTAAAAATATCTGATATGATATCGTCCATTTCAATGTCAAATGAAGGCGGAAGAGATTTATTTATTTTTTTATTCTTAGAATTAGGCTGTTTCTTCATGTAATTTCTCCTTATTTATTTGCTTTTTACAGGAGGCGTTAGAATATCCTTATCCATAAAATTTCTTAAAACTTTAGGTATGATAATGCTTCCGTCTTTTTGCTGATAATTTTCTAATATAGCTATAATAGCTCTGCTGACTGCTATCGCCGTTCCGTTAAGAGTATGAATAAAATTTGACTCTTTCGAAGAAGATTTGTATTTTATATTTAATCTTCGCGCTTGATAATCAGTACAGTTAGAAGCGCTGGTTACTTCCCCGTAAGAACCTCCGTCTCTTCCCGGCATCCAAGCTTCTATATCGTATTTTCTATAAGCCGGACCGCCAAGATCTCCAGTGCAGCATTCTACTAGTCTATATGGAATTTCTAATCGTTCAAATATTTCTCTTTCCACTGATACGAGTTCATCCAGCATTGCGTCTGAATCTTCCGGGCGCGTATACGCGAACATTTCGACTTTGCTGAATTGGTGAACTCTATATAAGCCTTTAGACGATTTCCCGTAAGCTCCGGCTTCCGTTCTGAAGCAATGTGAATATCCGGCTAGTTTTAGCGGAAGATCTTTTTCTTGAAATATTTCCCCGGAATATAAACCCGCTAGAGTTATTTCTGCCGTAGCTATCAAAGATAAGTCGGTATTTTCTATCGAATATATCTGAGCTTCCGAGCCTCTGGGATTAAAACCTGTGCCAAATAAAACGGAATTTTTAGCTAAATCCGGAGTTATATGAAGAATAAAACCTTTTGATATTAACGTTTTTAGCGCAAAATTAATTAAAGCTTGTTCTAATAAAACGCCGTCGCCTTTCATAAAATAAAATTTTTGTCCGCTTACTTTAGCTCCGGCGTCAAAGTCAAGTATGTCTAATTTTTTTCCAAGTTCGACATGATCTTGAGGCGTGAAATCAAACTCGGTCGGATGTTTAAAAATATATTTAACATTGTTGCTATCCTCATCTTTACCTCTTGGAGCGTTAGGGTGGGTCATGTTAGGTATTTTTGCCTGCATATCTTTAAGACGTAAATTTACGCTTTTTAACAGTTCGTCTTTTTTTACGCTTTCAGCTTTTAATGCCGAGCCCTTTTTTATTAATTCGGCTCTTTCGTCTTCCGTAAGCTTGCTTTTCATTAATTTCGCATTTTGATTTTGTTTAGCTCTTATATCGTCTAATTCTGAGATTAATGAGGATCGCTCTTTAGCTAAGTTAACGACGGCGTTGACATCGGCTGAAATATTTCTGTCTAGACAATTTTTTTTTACTTCTTCTGCGTTTTTGATTATAAATTTTAAGTCAAGCATTGTGCTCAAAACCCCTTTGCGGCTTAATTTTGCCCTTTAGATTAACTTTTTTTTTCTTAATAGTAGGAAGTTCTTTATTCTTTGCGGAAATACCTTTTAAATATACTTATGAACTTAGCCTTAATATTCGTATGGGCTAGACGTTTATATTTTGAAGGGTTCTGATGAAAAATTTATGAAATGTTTTCGTTTGATCGTAATTGTTTTCTTGATGCATATGCTTTCTTTGTCCTTATTGTTTGCCGCTGAAAGCAGATATTCCGGCAAACGTTGGGGATTTTCCCATATGATAGCTACTCCCGGAGCCGATTTCGCGTGGTCTAAAGACGGCAGGCATCTTTATTTTCGAGTCGTTTCCAACGATATTTCTTATATTTATCGTATTAGAGACGTTTGGAAAATAATAAAAGGGCAAACCGTCCCGGGTAAATTAAAAACGGAACTTTTGTATACTATACGTTATCCCGTTAAATTTTTTAAATTTTCTCCAGATTTGACAAAAGCCGCTTATAGCGTGCCTGAGGGAGGGGGTTACGCCCTTTTCACCGTGACTTTCGGCAGTTCTCCCCAAGCTCGGCGTCTTACTTTTGGTATGGCTCCGGAATGGTCTCCGAAAGGAGATAAAATAGCTTTTTATTTCATGGGAAGCAATGGAAAATATGGTATAGCGACTATTAATCCTGACGGCAGCGGCCTTAAAATTCTTTCCGCGCTTGGAGATTGGAGTCCGGTATGGAGTCCCGATGGAAAATCCTTAGCTTTTATTTCTTCCAGAGAATATTCAGGAAGCAGCGAATATTCTAATATTTATGTAATGAGATTGAATCCTTTGTCTATAATGCAAATAACAAGAGATAAAAATACTTTTCAAAAAAACGTCAGATGGTCTCCCGTAGGCAGAAAACTTGTATATGAGACCTACAGAGGAGTCGAACTTATAGACGTGCCTCCGGCTAAAAGGAAATTGATAGTGAACGCCGGAGAATATCCTATCGGTCATGCTTTTAAGCCTTTTTTTAGTCCTGACGGAAGGTGGATTTTTTATAGAAAAGAAAGAGGAATGGGAATTTTCCAGTATAATACTCAAGAAGAGGTTATTATTGGAGGAAGCAACGCTTGGTGGTATACGGAACTTGGACCTTACGGAGAAAAAATCGTTTTTTCGATTTTAGGCTCCGGCCCACAGGGAGGCGTATGGGTGGTAGAGGCATTTGATTATTAATATAAATGAGGAGACTAGAAATTTTGAAAAATATGGATAACGTTATCTGCAATGTATGTTCCTACGGAGACACCGATATTGGACCGGTAAGAGATAATAACGAAGATAATTTTTTTAGAGCCGACATGTCGCTGGCAGTTCAATATTCAGATGGAAAAATAACAGATGAAAAGGTAGGATTGTACATTTTGTGCGACGGTATGGGAGGACATCAAAAAGGAGAAGTCGCAAGCGCTTTGGGAGTGCAGGAGCTTAGAAGACTTTTAATGGGATTTTTCCTTTTGCCTAACGCTTTGCAGTTTGACGATTTTGAAGCTCTTCTCGTAGAATCTTTAAAACAGGCGAACGACGCTATTTTTGAAGTTAATGAGAAAGAAGGCCTTGCCGAAACGGGAAAAGTTATGGGCACTACGGCTATAGCGTCTTTGTTCGTGGGGAATAGATGTTATGTCGCAAACGTTGGAGACAGCAGGTGTTATTTAATTAATCACTCCGGAATAGTTCAACTTACCGAGGATCATAACCTTGCCACGTCTCTTTTAAAAACGGGCAGAGTGAAGACTAAGGAAGAAGCTGAGAAAATTTGGGGAGCCAAAATGCTTACTCAAGCTTTAGGGACCGAAGGGGAGGGAGGCGTAGATCCTTACGTAACTTCTTTTGAGATATCTGAAAGTTCGTATCTTCTGCTTTCTTCTGACGGTCTTACTGACGTAGTTTCTGAAGAAGAAATTTTTTCTATTATAAAATCTTCTCGAGGCAATCTTCGCAAGGCTGTTTCTAAACTTATAAAAAGAGCTTATAAAAATAAGACTTCTGATAATACTACGGTAATACTTGTGAGATTCGACGTTCTTTCTGAGAAGTAATCCTGGAGGTTTTTTGCAATGACGGTTGTTTTAGATGGATTTTCTTTGAAAATTAAAGATCTTGTGAACATTGCTCGTAACGGAGAGTCCGTAGAGCTTGCGCCCGAATCTTTGGCAAAAGTAAAAAAATGCCGCAGTCTATTGGAGTCTAAAATAGAACAGGGCGAAATTATGTACGGAGTGAATACAGGCATAGGAGAATTTTCTGAGATCGCCCTCTCCGAACATCAAATTAAAGATTTTCAGAAATATCTTATTTTTAATCATTCGGCTGGCATTGGGAAACCTTTCCCTATAGATTTTGTGAGAGCCGCTATGGTTTCGAGGATTAACGTTCATCTTCACGGCAATTCAGGATGCAGGAGCGAAATTCCGGAAACTATGGCTATGATGTTGAATAGAGGAGTTACTCCGGTCGTATGTGAAAAAGGTTCCGTTGGAGCTTGTGGAGATTTGGCTCCTATGAGCCAAGTCGCTTTGCTGTTACTTGGCGCCGGCGAAGCTTGGTATAGAGGCGAGAGATTGCCCGGTAAAGAAGCGATGGATCGCGCCGGAATTCCTATTCCGGGCCTTCAAGCCAGAGACGGTTTAGCTTTAATTAACGGATCTAATTTTATTGCCGGCATTGGTTCTCTTTTTGTTTATGATATTGAATTATTGCTGACTCAGGCTGAAATTGCCGCCGCTATGTCTTTGGAAGCTCTTCTTGCGAATATGCTTCCTTATCAGAGAAAACTGCATGAATTGAGAGGTTTTTCAGGTTCAATTATATCGTCGGACAATATTAGGAATATGATTGAAGGTTCTGATTTGGTTACCGGAAAAATTCCGGTAAGAGTTCAGGACGCTTATTCTATGAGATCTACTCCTCAGGTTATAGGAGCGGCTAGAGATCAGCTTGCTCATACCGTTAAACAGTTTGAAATAGAATTAAATGGGGTAATGGATAATCCTATTTTTCTGCCTGACGAAGATCGAGTTTTAACCGGAGCGAATTTTCAAGGCACGCCTATAGCTTTGCCTTTAGATAGTCTTGGAGCTGCGCTGTGTATGATATGCGTCCTATCTGAGAGACGTTTAAATAGACTTGTAAATCCGGCTTTAAACGCAGGATTGCCGCCGTTTCTTACCGATAATCCAGGACTTTTTAGCGGCCTTATGTTAAGTCAATATACCGCAGGTATGTTAGTTGTCGAGCAGAAAATTTTATCGTCTCCGTCTTTTATACAGTCGATACCTGCGGCTGCGGATCAAGAAGATTTTGTCAGTATGGGAATGAACGCAGTTTTGAAAACAAAACAAATTATAGAAAACGCATGCGGGATTTTAGGAATAGAATTTATGGCTGCGGCTCAAGCTCTTGACTACAGACAATTTCAATTTGGATTAGGCACTCAAGCTGCTTACGCTAAAGTAAGAGACACTATAAAACATTTAGATACGGATCGCCCGTTATATATCGACCATAATAAAATATGCGAACTAGTGGCGAAAAATTCAATTATAAGCTCAGTTTTAGACTCAGGCGTTAAATTAACTCATTCTTTTTAAATTATGAATAAAAATACTAATAATAATTGCATTTTAGTCGTAAATTCCGGAAGCATGACTACTAGAGTAGCTTTATTTTCCGAAGGATCGGAGATTTGTTCTCAAGAATTGCTTCATCCTCAGGAAGTGCTTGCTAAAGCTGGAGGAGTCTTGGAACAGTTGCCCATAAGACGCAAAGCGGTAGAAGATTTCTTGGAAAAGAACGGCGTATCGTCTCTTTTGGCGGTCGCAGCCAGAGGAGTTCCGTTAAAACCTATGAAGGCCGGAACATATTTAATAGACGAAGCTTTAATAGGCGAATTGAAAGCTCTGAGGGTGGCTACCGCTCATGTGTCTATTCTATCTTCGCTTATAGGATGGGAAATAGCCGTAAGATATGGAGTTAAAGCATATTTTACGGATCCTATATCCGTAGACGAATTTATTCCTGAAGCTCGTATGACTGGACGTCCGGAAATTGAGAGAAAAAGCTTGTGGCATGCATTGAATTGCCGCGCCGTTTTACGAAGATGCTGCGAGGAACATGGCTTTGACGTTGCAAAAACTAATTTTATAGCGGTTCATCTTGGAAGCGGGATTACTATAGCTTGTTTTGAAAAAGGAAGAGCTATAGACGTTTGCAATGCAAATAGCGAATCTCCTTTTTCTCCTGAAAGAAGCGGAACTTTGCCTTTTCAAGGATTGGTAGAATTTTGTTTTGACAGCGGCCTTTCAAAAAAAGAACTGTTGACTTTACTTCAAAAGCAAAGCGGGTTTATAGCTTTGCTTGGAACTAACGATTTAAGAGAAGTTGAAAGAAGAGTCGCAGCAGGAGATAAGAAGGCAGGAGAAGTTTATTCTGCTTTTATATATAATATCGCTAAATCTATAGGTTCTTACGCTCCCGTAGTAAACGGCAAGTTAGACGGGATTATTTTTACCGGGGCTATGGCTAAATCCAGTCGGCTTATTTCTATGATTTCGGATAAGGTTTCTTTTTTGGGGAAAATATTCGTTTACCCGGGACAATATGAGATGGAAGCTCTCGCATATGGAACTTGGCAGGTTGCGACAGGATTAAAAGAAGCTTTAAGGTATGAAGTTTAATTTTTTACAACTTTAAAGTTAGCAGAGAAAAATCGTCATGCAGTTTTCTTTTAGTGTATTTCTGTACGGCTGAATATATTGAATTAGCTATGAATTGCGCCGGTTTGCCGGCGTTTTTTTCTATAATCGTATTTATTTTAGAAATACCGAATTGTTCGTTGTGTTCATTAACCGACTCTGTTATGCCGTCTGTATAAAGAGTTAGGATATCTCCGCTTTTATAATTTCTTTCTTTTTGCTGATATACGACTCCGTTTGTTATTCCTATAAGCATTCCTTCAGTCGATAAAAGTTCAGATTTACCTTCCTCTGAATTATATATTAAAGCCGGTTCATGTCCGGCCGAGCTGTATTTGATCGTTTTTTCGTCCGTATTTATTTCTACGTAAAATAAACTGATAAATTTTTCCGATCCCGTTTCAGGCAATATGCTTAAATTGACTTTGTTTAATATTTCGCTGGGACTATATCCCGCTAGAGCGTAAGCTTTAAGGAGATATTTGACTCTAACAGTATATATAGCCGCAGAATGTCCTTTGCCCGACACGTCTGCGATAACTATTGAAAATCGTTTTTTGTCGAGATTGATAAGATCAAAATAATCGCCTGATATATCCCCTGAAGGTATATATTTATAGCCTATTTCTACTTCCGGAAATTTATATTCTTTAAGAGGCATTACTATAGATTGTAAAATATTCGCGACCGCTCGTTGATTTTCAAACATTTGAGCGTTTTCTATTGCGCTTGCGGCCATATTCGCCAAAATGGACAGAAGACTTATTTCAGATTCGGCATAGCTCCATGGTATTTTTCTATACACGTTTAGAATACCAATAATTTTGCCTCTATGCTCCATAGGGACCGCTAAAATAGTTTTTATGCCTACGTTTAGAAGTAGCTCCGGAAAATCTTTGTCTCCTATTCCGGAATATGTTTTCATTATATGCTGACCTGCAAGTATTACTTCTTTTATTAATCTTTTATTTATGTTGAATCGTCGTTTTTCATACGTTTTTGTCAAACCTATTGACATAGTGACGTATAAATCTTTTTCATATCCGAACGCATGATTTTTTTCCTCTACCAACATCACCGATATAGCGTCTGAATTCGTATGTCGCATCATTTGATTGGCGATAATGTCTAGGACCATATCTCTGTTCAGAGAAGAGTTAAGAGATTTGCTTGATTCAAATAAAATTGCAAGTTCTCGCATTTTGTTCTTCATATTAGCTTCATGATCCGCGTTTCTTATTGCCGATGCGGCTTGTTCCGCGAAACTTTTAAAAAATTTTATATCGTTTTTATGAAAAAGTTCGCCTTGTTTTGAAAATAGATTTAACGCTCCTATATATTTTCTTTTTGATATAAAAGGTATAGATATTATATGAGACAAATTGTCTTTTAATTCCATTTTTAAATCGGCGTCGGAAATTTTTCCAGGCTCTAAGCTTAAAATGGCTTTATTTGTTTTAATTGCCGTTTTGGCTATTTTTATTTGCAAGGAGCTTTCGGCCAGTTTAGCTTTTAAGTTTTTTGTAGTTTTTACCGAAATATCCTGAGTGGAGTCGTTTATATAAATGATAGCGGAAGCGTTAACATGTCTTAAAGATAGAGATTTTTCGACGATTATTCTCATTATTTTATTGACGCTTCTGGCTGAAGGAAGCATAGAAGATATATTAAGCAGAGCTTTAAGTTGTTGAGTTTGCTCCTCTTGAGTTGTCATAAGCTTGATTCTCTGAAGAGCGATAGAAATTTGCATTGAGATGGTTTTGAGAAGATCTATTTGATAGGAACTAAAATGCGTTGAAAATTTTGAGTCATATAGATACACTGCTCCTATTATTTTTTCTCTTGCGATTAACGGCATAATAAGAGCGTCGCCTACCGGAGTTAAAATTCTTAAAAGTTGTCTGAGCGCCAGAGAAGACGGTATAGATCCTAGTTTGATGATGTGAGGATTGCCGCATGTGAATGAATTCCATATGTCGGGATCTATTTCGTCGCTTGAAAGTTGAAAATCTCGAATCTTAATAAGTTGCGATTTTGTAACTTCAGATGCAGAGGCAAATACAAACAGATGTCTTTCCTTTTCATATAAAAAAACCGCGCATTTATTAACTTGAGCTATTTGAGACATTTTTTGAATGGTTACGGACATAAGCTCTTCTATTGTTGTAGCTTGGCTCACCGCTCTAACGCCTTCATACAGAACCGAAGCTTCTCTTATTCTTTTTTGTTCCGTTTCATAATTTCTTGCGTTTTCGATAGCTAAGCCGGCTTGTTTTGCGATCGATTCAAGAATTGTTATTTGTTCCGAAGTAAGGTTGACATTTCCGCTGTTAAAATAAATATTTACGGAAGCGGTAATTTCATCTTTATGCAGAATGGGTATACCTATATAGTAGCAAGCGGCGTTATTATGATTTTTTTCTATTTCAAACGAAGTATAGCATTTGATATTTCCCGTTTTCCATCCGATTATGCCGTTTTGTCTTGCCAGATTAGAAATATCGGACGTATTTTTACATGAAGACGAATAAACTTGACGTATAATTTTATCTTTTTCAACGAGAGATACTGAAACAGAATCGGCGCATGTGAAATCTAAGCATATTTCGGCTATAGAATTTAGAATTTGATTTAAATCTGTAGCCGAAGAAAAAGCTTCTCCTATTTTGGAAAAATATTCATGATATTTTTCAGAAGCTTGAGCTTGGAACATATCTGTTAAAGCTCGTATTTCAATTTTATTTAAATTATCTGCGGCTAATCCCGTTTCTTTTGCGATAGACTCTATTAGCGCCAGATCGTCCGATTTAAACTCTTTTTCTTTCGATAAAAAGAAAAAGTAGCCTATTATTTGATTTTCGGCTAATGATGTAATAGGAGCGACTGCCGCGGAGATTATACCGTTGGGAAGTTCAGGGCCTGAGGAGATTGTAAAAGAAGCTTTCTTTTTTGCGGCTGCGCGTACAAGAGGAGAATCCGGCGTTATTATATCTTTTACGCGATTAGAAGGTAGATTGGCTGTAATTTGTTTTATTTCTTTTAAATCAGGATCGGAAAAAAATATAAACGATAGGTATGAATTTGTTATTTCCGCCGCTTCTTTTACGGTTTTTAAGATTAGATTTGATATGTTTGAAAGGTATTGAAGCGTTTCGTTGAAACGGGAAGCGAAAAGACCGTTTCTTAAAACTAGTCGATTCTTGGATATATCGCCTTTGGGAGTATCTGCGTCATTTTTCATGTGAAATACCTTTTTATATATTATGCGGGGAGCATAATATAAAATAAGTTTTAATACTTGTTGAACGAAAAGTATTTTATGATAAAGGCTCTTGAAAGAGCCTTTATCATAAAATACGCTATAACTTAATTAAATTATTTATTTTTAGCTTTGTTAATTACGTTTTCTAAGCATTTTTTTAAATCGGGCAAAACTTTGTCGTCTAATTCGTAAGCTACTCTTACGAATGGAGTCGTCAATTTGATAACTTTGCTCAGGTCGATAGGAGTTCCGATGACTAATACTTCACACGGAGCCGCTTCTATTGTTTCCTGAAGTTCTTTTATTTGCTTGTCAGAATATCCCATAGCCGGCAGTAAATTGCCTATATGTTTAAATTTTTTAAACACTTCCTTTATTGAACCTTTCGCATAAGGCCTTGGATCCAGTAGTTCTTTAGCTTCAAGCCTTTTCGATAGCACTACTCCGGCTCCGTAGCTCATTTCTCCGTGCGTAAGCGTAGGACCGTCTTCTACTACCAGAACCGTTTTACCCTTAATTTTAGTTTCGTCTTCGCATGTGACTATAGAAGCGGCTTCTATTACCTTTGCTTTAGGGTTATTTTCTTTTATATTTTTCCTTACCGTTTCAAGTTGTTCTTTCGTTGCCGAATCTATTTTGCATACTATTAGGCAATCTGCCATTTTTAAATTTGTTTCGCCGGGGTGATATCCTATTTCGTCGCCAGGACGCAGAGGATCTACAAGTACTATTTGATAGTCGCTTTTATAGAATGGAAAATCATTATTTCCTCCGTCCCATAGAATTATATCGGCTTCTTTTTCGGCTTCGCGAAGAATTTTTTCATAATCGACTCCGGCGTAAATTATGCTTCCGGCTTCGATATGAGGAGCATATTCTTCACGCTCTTCTATCGTACATTTATATTTGTCTAAATCTTCCATAGCCGCAAATCTTTGACAGGCTTGTTCCGCAAGATTACCATAAGGCATTGGATGTCGGATTGAAACTACTTTAAGTCCTTCTTCTCTTAATATCTTTACTACTGCTCTTGTAGTTTGACTTTTCCCTACGCCTGTTCTGACTGCGCATACCGAAATAATCGGAACTTTTGATTTAATGCATGTGTCGTTAGGTCCAAGTAATTTGAAAGACGGACCTGCGGCGAGAACCGTTGACGCTTTGTGCATTAAATCTTTATGATTTATATCGCTATAGCTAAAAATTACTTCTTCGACTTGCAAGTCTTTGATGAGGTTTGTAATTTCGGATTCGTCATAGATAGGTATGCCTTCTGGATATAGTTCTCCCGCAAGTTCCGGAGGATAAACTCTGCCGTCTATATCTGGAATTTGATTAGCGGTAAACGCTACGACTTTATAAGCTGGATTGTTCCTGTAAAAGACGTTGAAATTATGAAAGTCTCTTCCTGCGGCTCCCATAATCAAAACTTTTGTAGCCATAGAATTTCAAATCTCCTTTATTATAAAATATTCTATTAATTCCGGCATATGCTTAAGTAAATAAAGATATTTTCTATCAATTTAAACGTTAAGGATATATGTCCGAATTCTTTATTGCGTTTTAGTTTCGTTTTGAATCCAAGTTAAATAATCTTTTAATCCTTCGGATATATCGGTTATAATTATTTCAGGCAATTCGTATGAATGAAGACTTTGAATTTCTTTTATTATTTCTGAAGACAAGCCTTTTACCGTTTTGGCGATTACCATTGTTTCAAACTCTTTGCAAACTTTTCCTTTCCATCTGTATATTGATTTTATAGAAGGAATGATGCTTGCGCAGGCCGCCAGTTTTTTATCTACGAGAGTTTCGGCTATTTTAGCAGCCTCCGCTTCGGAAGAAGCTGCCGTTATTAATATTACGGGGGAGTTCATGCGTTTTTCTAGGCCTCCGTTTTTAAAAGATACCTGTACTTTAAAATTTTCGGCTAGATATATATAAAATCCTTGTCAAAATAGAGAAGGAAAAAAACATTGTAAAAGAGAATACTGTTTAACTTGTAAAATATATATTTTTACCGGCTCGAAATTAAAAAGTTAAATAAGGCATATTTATAGGAGGAAGAAGTGGAAAATCTTACGAAAGAGAATAACGAAATAGCGAATGCTCCCGTGCTTAATAAAGAGACTTTAGTAAGTCTTGTCGCAGAAAAGACAGGAACTACTAAAGTTCAAACTAGAGCGATTGTCGAAGAAATTTTTGCGTCTGTTTCAGATTGTTTAGCTAAGGGAGGAAAATTTCAATATATAGGCTTTGGAACTTTTCATGTGAAAACTCGAGCGGCTAGAAAAGGGCTTAATCCTAGAACAAAAGAAAATTTAGAAATTCCTGCGAAAAAAATCCCCGTATTCTCGCCCGGGAAAAACCTTAGGGATAAAGTTCAAGCTTAAATAATTCGTTTTCGTCTGGTATTGTAATTTATTCTGAAGGAAGGTTTTGCTATGTCTGAATCTGAAGAAAACCAAAATTTTGGCATGGAACCAGTGAGCGATAAAGAACGCTTATCCCAAGATATGAAATTGTTGGATATGATGGCTAAATGGAGAAAAAAGCTGTCAAAGGGAGAATATATAAAAATTAAAGTATCTGACAAAGGAATGGCTCCTACTATAAATATGGGAGATTTGGTCGAAGTGGTGCCGGTACAGACATCTAGCTTAAAATCGGGAGCTTTGGTCTTTTTCCGGCAGAACGATAAGTTTATGGTTAGGAGAATTATAGAAACGATCTATAGCGGTAAAGGAGAATTTAAAGTTAAAGGAGACAATCAAACGGAACCTGAACCGATAGTTCCCGCCGGTAATATACTGGGCAAAGTCGTAGCGGTAGAGAGAGACGGACAGAAAATTGAATTAGAAAAAAGTCTTGCTTCTACTTTAAACCAGCTTAATAAAAAATTTGGCGGATCAGATTCCGCTAAAGCGACTATAGAAATGGAAAAAGGGAAACAGGCTTTGCTTGCTTTTTTTCAGAAGATATTGGATTTGATAGAAAAAATGCAATATTCAATTACAAAATTTGTAGACGATTGTTTTTCTAAAATGTTTAAAAAGTAATATTCTTAATAATTTAATCCCATATTATACGTAAAATTTGACGTAATAAATGAAAAATAATTAGAGTATTCCTGAAATAAGGCAAGTTTTCAATACTCTAATTATTTTTCGTTTATATTGAGGTATTTTTATGTAAGGCGTAGCGCAGCCTTTTTGAATGCCGCTGATATTTTCCATTTTTACTTAATTTTGATTCACTTAAAACATAATCCCGCATTTCCCCTTCATCTTGCCAAATTCGGCGAATTTCCTCTAAAGAAAAAACCTTGCGAATTCTTATCGGCTCGTTTTCTTCGCATCAACAACCAAAAATTGAGAATATCCCTTGTCAATGATATCCAATTCAAGCGCGAAATTATCAAGACTTCTAAAAAGCAACCTGATAATCCGACTTCGATTCTTTTCTGTTTTGGCATTCGTCAATAATTTTTTGCATGTCAAAACTTCTCAAATTTCTATATTTTCTTTTAATTAGATTTTAGAAAAATTGCATAAAATGATTTAAGGCAAAGCGACTAAAATAATATTATAAGCAAGTTTATATTATAGTACAAAATATTAAGCGAATAAAATTTTTATATTTATTAGGAATGTTAATAAAATGTAAATTTAATTGAAGTTTTTACTTCAATTTTTACATTATTTTTATAAATAATTTGCATAAGATATAGGATATATGATATAATTTTAACTGTTGAATTATGTGCTTTTAGATGTTTTGTTATTGATTGGAGGAGGTTTATGCGGAAAGACAGTTTGCCGGAAAAAATTTTGACTTATCTTGCATTCATAATTTTATTCATTTTTATGATTATAATGCTTGTTCAATTTGATAAAATTGAAAGAAGGCAGATAAATCTTGAAATGCAACTGAAAGATTTGGAAGTTAAAATAGGGGAGATAGCGTCTGCTCCCATAGCTTATTCCGTAGCGGAGAATGTAGAAAAGAACCCTTTAACTCCTTCAAGAAAATATTTGCATCCGGAAGTAAAAAATTTTTTATCTGACGAAACTTTTAAATTGAGGATTCCTGAAACTCAGGTAGGCGGTATTTTAAACAGATGGATGCCTTCGGATCCTAAATCTTTTAATACTATCGTGTCAAATGACGGGACTCTTAACGCATATGTAGGCACATATGTTAATTCGGAAGCTTTTGCCACCCGTTCTTATTCTAACCCTGATATATGGGTAAAAGGATTGGCGGAAAGAATAGAAATAACCGACGATTTTAAGGAATATACGATTTATCTTAAAAAGGGCGTTAAATGGCATCGCCCCGTTGTCGATTGGCAGAGCGGCAGATATGATTGGTTGAAAGGCGATCATGAATTGACTGCTAAAGACGTCAAATTTACCGTCGATTTAATAAAAAATCCTCAGGTAGAATGTCCTCATCTTAGAAATTATTATGAAGATTTAGATTACGTTAAAATAATAGACGATTATACCGTAGTTTTCAGATGGAAAAAGAAAACTTACAATTCTTTAAGCTTTACCGTAGGTTTTTCTCCTATACCTGAGTTTATCTATGGTTACGACGAAGACGGAAAACCTTTTGAAAAATCTGTGTTTGGTCTTAGATTTAACAATCATTGGTACAATATGAAACCGATAGGATGCGGTCCTTATGAATTTGTTTCATATGTTCAGGGAGCAAGTTTAAAATTAAAAAGATTTGAACAGTATTACGGCGAAAAACCGGCTATAAACGAGATTAATTACCAAATTTTCCCTGATCAGAAACAGAATCTACTGAAGATAAAAAGTAAAGATCTTGATTTTGGGGTTTTATATCCTACCGATTATAGAGAAGAAATTTTAAAGGGAGATCCTTCTTCGCCTTTTAAAAATGGAAATATTTTGAATAACACTTATGACGAAATGGTTTATACATATTGGGGATGGAATATGGAAAATTCCATTTTCAAGGATAGAAAGGTAAGATGGGCTATGTCTCATGCCTTGAGGCTGGATTATATGCTGGAAACTATATTTTTGAATCTCGGCCAAAGAATTACCGGACCTAATTATATAAAAAGTCCCGGCTATAATAAAGATTTGCCTTTAGTGACTTTTGATTTGGATAAAGCGGCTAAACTTCTTGACGAAGCCGGCTGGAGAGACACCGATAATGACGGAATAAGAGACAGAATTCATGACGGGAAGAAACAGAATTTTGAATTTACTATGCTTACTACAAGCGGATCTCCAGAATGGTCGGCGGCTCAGAATATATATAAGGAAGACTTAATGAAGATAGGCGTCAAGATGAATATAAGCGAAGTCGATTGGGCCGTTATGCAAAAAAGGATAGAAGATAAAGATTTCGACGCTATGGGCGGAGCTTGGGGCACTCCTTGGGAATCGGATCCATATCAGATTTGGCATAGTTCTCAAGCGTCTATTCCCAAAAGTTCCAATCATATCAGTTATAGAAATCCCGAAGTGGATGAAGTTATAGAAGAGCTTAGAGAGACTTTTGATCCTGAAAAACGCGCAGTTTTATATCGTAAGTTCCATAAGCTCATATATGACGATCAGCCTTATACGTTTATCTTTACAAGAAAAAGATGCGCGGTTTGGTGGAATAATCTGCATAGAGTAACTTTCAATATTATTCGTCCTCATGATGATTCAAGGCCTTGGTATTTCGATTTGAAAAACGTTTCGTCAAACGTCAATCCAAATTAAGAGGAATATAAAATGTTAGCATATATTGCCAAAAGAATTTTATGGATGTTTCCTACTTTTTTTGCGATATCTCTTATAATTTTTTTGATATTGAATCTTGCCCCCGGAAAGCCAGGTGGAACCTTAGCCGGAGGAGGAGAAGGTCAGGAAGCTTCAGGTTCCAACAGAGAATCGTATAGGATTTTTAAATCTCAGTTTAATCTTGATAAACCGGTTCTTTTTAATACTCGTTACGCTCTTTCTGACAGAGAGGTAGAAAAATGTTTGAGAAATTTTGCTAATGAGTCAGGAAAAACGCCGATGAAAGAGGTAATTAAGGCTCAGGAGCTTCTGGAGGATTACGGTCAATATTCTATTCCCGCTTTAATTCGAATAGTTAATAAAGAGGATCTGTCTTCCAAAATGATGCGGGTAACTTTAGAAACTTTATTGCAGAACGCTCAGAGATATCCGATTAACGCTTATGCCGGTCGCCTTGATGAAAAGACCAAACAATTAAACGACGAGATTGATTTGGAAAATAATGAGCTGCGTTCTTACGCTTGTTCTCCGGACGCTTCGAAAGAAGTTCAAGCGGAGGCCGTATCTAAATGGAACGCTTGGTATGAAAGAACAAAGGGTAGATTTGAGTATTCGCCGTTACAAAAAATAAGCATATTCTTTTGTGACACTCGATTTTTTAAATATTGGGAAAATTTAATTAAATTTGATTTTGGCGTATCTCATATAGACAAGCAGCCGGTTATGGGGAAAATTCTTTCTAAACTTCAGTATTCTTTATGTCTTTCGGTTCCATCCGTTATTTTAGCGTATATAATTTCGGTGCCTTTAGGAGTTTTTTCCGCGGTCAAGCAAAATACTCTTTTTGACCGGGCATGCGCCGTAGTTCTTTTTATGCTTTATTCTCTTCCCAGTTTCTTTGTCGCGACGATTTTGTTGTATTTCTTTTCTCAGGGAGGAGACTATGTAAAAATTTTTCCTACCGGCGGTTTTCAGGATCCTAATTCTGAATATATGACCGTTTTGCAACAGATTGCGGACGTATTATGGCATTTAGTTCTTCCATTAATCTGTATGACTTACGGATCTTTTGCGTCGCTGTCAAGATATGCTAGAACGGGTATGCTTGACGTAATAAGATCCGACTATGTAAGGACCGCTAGAGCCAAAGGTTTATCCGAATTTACCGTAGTGGTTAAGCATGCTATGAGAAACGGAATGATACCTATTATAACACTGTTGGGAACTTTACTTCCGGTAATTATAGGCGGCAGCGTAATTATCGAATATATTTTCGGAATTCCCGGTATGGGACAATTATCTATAACTTCTATTTACAATAGGGATTACAATATGATTATGGGAATTCAGCTGATATCCGCAATTCTCGTATTAATAGGCATATTGATATCCGATATAATGTACGCTATCGTGGATCCGAGAATTAGCTTTAAGTAAGGAAATAAGCGTTATGGAAGAAAAAAAAGAATATAAAAAAATCAGCTATTGGACTGTAGTGTGGTCTCAATTCAGTAAGAATACTATCGCTCTTTGGGGACTTGGAGCTATAATTCTTTTATTGCTTCAGGCTATTTACGTTCCTCTAATAGCTTTGGACGTTCCTTTTTATTATTCTATAGACGGAAAGACCGAATATCCTTTTCTTATGGAGTTATTTAATCAGAATAGGTTTGAAAATAGTATCGATATATTTTTTAATACGTTTATGATTTTATCTCCATTATTTTTAATATCGTTCTTTGTTATGAGAAAAATGAAGATTGCCGTAAGTAAAATTTTAATAAGTCTATGCGTCGTATTATTCGCGGTTTCGTTTTTTATGTCTATGGATTCGGTCAATACAAAAAAAATGTATGTAAACTATAAGGAGATTGTAGCTTCGGCTATAAAAGATGGACGCCAGGCAGACGCGTTATTTCCTGTAATTCAATATTCTTATAGAGAAATGGACTCTACGGCTCAGAATCCTCAGCCTCCTTCTTCGCTTCATCTGTTAGGCACCGACGCCGAAGGCAGAGACGTATTTGCAAGAATGTTGTATGGAACTAGAATTTCAATGACTATAGGCGTAGTCGCCGTATCGATATATATGCTTATAGGAATAATTTTGGGAGCCGTAGCGGGATATTTTGGAGGCTCGGCGGATTTATGGATTTCTAGAATTATAGAGGTGGTAATTTGTTTCCCTACTTTTTTCCTTATTTTGACTCTCGCGGCTTTTATTGAAAAACGAACTGTTTTTCATGTTATGATTTTGATTGGAATAGTGTCTTGGACCGGAGTGGCTCGTCTTGTTAGGGGAGAGTTTTTAAGACAGCGCGGAATGGATTACGTTCAAGCTGCGATTGCTCTTGGAATAAGCAGAGTTAAAATAATATTTTCTCATATACTGCCTAACGCTATGGGCCCAATTTTAGTGTCCGCTACGTTTGGAGTCGCTTCCGCGATTTTGACCGAGTCCAGTCTTTCTTTTTTGGGACTTGGAGACACTACTGCGCCAAGTTGGGGAGGTATTTTGAATATTGGAAGGCAGCAAGGCAAATTATGGCTAATACTTGCTCCGGGTTTCGCTATATTTTTCGTCGTTTCAGTGTTTAACTTAGTTGGCGAAGCTATCCGAGACGCGATGGATCCAAGATTAAGGCAATAAAATTTGCGATGTAAATCGTTATATTCCGGAGGTTTTTTTGAAAGCCAAAAGTAATAGAAAAACAAAAAAAACTGTAAATAAATCGAATTTGACCGATCGCGATAAAAAAGTAGGAAATTTAGAAGAGCGGCAGTCGTTGAACGTTGAGGAAAAGAAAGAGAAGTTACTTGAGATAAAAAATCTCAAAACTTTTTTTTACACTGACGAAGGAGTTGTAAAATCCGTAAACGACGTAAGCTTTTTTATAAGAAAAGGCGAAACTTTAGGCGTAGTAGGGGAATCAGGATGTGGAAAATCCGTTACCGCTATGTCTGTTTTAAGGCTTATTCCTCAGCCTCCGGGCAAAATTGTTTCCGGGCAAATTTTATTTAAGGGAAAAGATTTAACAAAAATATCTGATCATGAAATGCGCTCCATACGAGGTAACAGAATAGCCATGATTTTTCAGGAGCCTATGACTAGTCTTAATCCTGTTTATACAGTCGGAGATCAGATAATTGAGGCTATTCAGCTTCATATGGATAAAACATATGAAGAAGCAAGGAAAATGACTATATCAATGCTTGAGAAAGTTGGCATTCCGTCTCCCGAGACTAGAGTGGACGTATATCCTCATCAGATGTCAGGGGGTATGAAGCAAAGAGTTATGATTGCGATGGCTCTTGTATGCAATCCTGAGCTTTTAATAGCCGACGAACCTACTACGGCTTTAGACGTAACTATTCAGGCTCAAATTCTTGATCTTTTAGTTAAATTACAAAAAGATTTCGGAACTGCTATAATGATGATTACGCATGATTTAGGAGTTATCGCAGAGCTTGCTCATAGAGTAGTAGTTATGTATGCGAGTAAAGTTGTCGAGACTGCCGAGGTTAAAGAATTATTTTCAAACCCTAAGCATCCGTATACTATAGGTTTATTTAATTCTATTCCTAAGCTTGGCAAAGATTCGGAGCGTCTTGTTCCGATAAAGGGAATGGTTCCCAATCCGCTTGATTTTCCAGCCGGATGTAAGTTTAATAATAGATGCGCTTTCGCTATGGAAAAATGCAAGAATATTGAGCCTGAATTAAAAGAAATAGCTCCCGGACATTGGTCGGCCTGTTGGCTTAACGATAATTGAGGATATTGAAACTATGACGAAAGATAATACCGATATTGAATTGTTAAAGGTTGAAGGGTTAAAAAAATATTTTCCAATATTTTCCGGTTTTTTTTCTAAAGTAACCGGTCAGGTAAAAGCTGTAGACAATATTTCTTTTTCCGTTAAAGCCGGAGAAACCGTTGGGATGGTTGGGGAATCCGGTTGCGGGAAAACGACTGCCGGACGTTCTATAATACGTTTGATAGAGCCGACTGAAGGAAAAATACTGTTTAAAGGTCAGGACCTAATGTCTTTAAAAGGCAAAGAGTTAAAAAATATGAGAAGAAATATGCAGATCATTTTCCAAGATCCATATTCTTCTTTAAACCCTAGGAAGACGATATTGGAGATAGTCGGAGAAGCTCTTGAAACTCATAATATAGCAAAAGGCAGCGAAAAAGAAGATATTGTAGCCGGACTTATGTCAAAAGTCGGATTGTCGCCAAAATATATCAATAGATATCCTCATGAGTTTTCAGGCGGACAGAGGCAAAGGGTAGGGGTAGCCAGGGCGATAGCGTTAAAACCCTCGCTTATTATTTGCGACGAGCCTGTTTCTGCTTTAGACGTATCGATTCAAGCTCAAGTTATAAATCTTCTGATAGATTTACGAGAAGAGATGAATTTGTCATATATTTTCGTCGCTCATGATTTATCCGTAGTAAAACATATTTCACATAGAATTATCGTTATGTATCTTGGCAGAATAGTTGAGATGGCGCCTACGGAACAGCTTTTTGATAATCCGTGTCATCCGTATACGCAGGCGTTATTATCTGCTATTCCTATACCGGATCCTTACAATAAATCTCATAGGATTATTCTAACCGGAGACGTTCCTTCTCCTATAAATCCGCCTAAAGGATGTCATTTTCATCCCAGATGCCGTAAAAAAATGGATATCTGTTCGCAAGAAGAGCCTCCTATTAAATATAAGGGAGCCGACCACTTTTATAAATGTTTTATTGATTAAAGGCAGGTTAATTTAATAGCTGTAAAGAAAAAGAATGAAAGGTTATATGATTTATTTAAAATCGCCTGAAGTCTTAGCGCTAGGGCGATTTGATATTAAAATTTCGGAGGTATTGTCTTTATAATGATTGATCTTGCTATTCATCAGGACAAATTGAAAAAAACAGTTAAGCGATGCAGAGAGAAGAATATTATAATTCCTACTTTTAAGCAGATGAAAAATCCTTCGCTTATTCCTGACGTTATAAAAAATAAATTGAAAACTTTAGGTTTGTGGGACGTCGAGCCTACGAACCTTTTTAGGATAACATGGAAAAATGAACCCGTTGAAAAGGGAGGATTATTTGGGGGAGTAAATTATATTGAATTACCGTCGTCTCTTACTGGGGTAGACGCAAGGATAATGTGTCTCGTTGGAAAATGGTTTCCTACGGGAGCTCATAAAGTTGGCGCCGCCTTTGGTTGTCTTGTTCCTCGCCTTATAACAGGTCAATTCGATCCAACTTCTCAACAGGCGGTTTGGCCGTCTACCGGAAATTATTGTAGAGGAGGAGCTTACGATTCGGCTCTTCTTGGATGCGACTCTATAGCTATTCTTCCTGAAGGTATGAGTCAAGAACGTTTTGATTGGCTAAAAACCGTAGCGGGCGAAGTAATACCTACTCCCGGAACAGAAAGCAATGTTAAAGAAATTTATGATAAGTGTCATGAATTAACGAATGAACGCGGAAGCGATATTTGTATTTTTAATCAGTTTGACGAAATGGGAAATCATTTATGGCATTATTCCGTT
The DNA here is from genome assembly GCA_949288455.1 of uncultured bacterium. Taxonomy (GTDB): domain Bacteria; phylum Vulcanimicrobiota; class CADAWZ01; order CADAWZ01; family CADAWZ01; genus CASEKF01. Next base: position 7,529 of record CASEKF010000003.1, on the reverse strand, counting down.
ACAGGTCAAGCTATGGCTGAAATTCTGCAAAACTCTCTTAAGGAAGGCGATAGATACGCCGGTCTTGTCGTAACTACCGGTTCGGCAGGAACTATAGCTGCCGGAGACTATTTGAAAAAATTATATCCTTCAAGTAAAATAGCCGGATGCGAAGCTTTGCAATGTCCTACTTTAATATATAACGGTTTTGGAGCTCATAGAATAGAAGGGATTGGCGACAAACATGTGCCGTGGGTGCATAACGTAAAGAACACCGATATGATTATAGCTATAGACGACGAAGACTGTATGAATCTGCTGAGACTTTTCAACGAAGAATCAGGAAGAAAATTCCTCTCCGAACATGGAGTTTGTAATGAAATCGTATCTAATTTAGGCTTAGTAGGTATTTCCGGAATAGCTAATATTATTGCGTCGATTAAATTCGCTAAGTATTACGAGCTTACGGGCAAAGACGTCGTTATGACTGTCCTTACCGACTCTGCCGATATGTACCGTTCGAGAATTAAGGAATTACGCGAGCAGTACGGAGAATTTACGGATATGGATGCGGCAGTTGTTTATGCAAGTTCTCTTGCCGGTCTTAAAATTGATCATACCGACGAACTTTCTTATTATGACAGGAAAAGAATTCATAATTTGAAATATTATACTTGGATTGAACAACAAGGCAAGACTGTTGAAGAGCTTAACGCTCAGTGGTATGACGACGGTTATTGGGATAATATAGTGAACTCTGAAGATTCAATAGATAAGCTTATAAATGAATTTAACGATGCTACAGGTTTATTAAAAGAGTTAGAATCAAAATAATATAAACATAAAAATAAAAAAAATGGACTTAGCAAATTTGTGCTGAGTCCATTTTTTTTATAGTAAGAAAATATAAGTATTATTTATGAGATTTTAATTGCTGAGCTTTTTCTCCCGCTATTACAAGAGCTTTATAAGCGTCTAGTCTTTTACCTGTAGCGACTTTATCTTTAAGTTCGGGAAGTTCGACTCCTCCTTCTAATATAGCGGCTTTTACGTCTGAAACCGGCAGTTCAGGATATGCCGACATTATTAAGGCCGCTACTCCGGAAACATGTGGAGTGGCCATTGAAGTTCCGCTTTTAAACGCATATTGGCCATTTGGCGTCGTAGAATAAATTTTGCTCCCTGGAGCGGCTATATCTACCGTTTGTTTACCGTAATTACTAAAGGAAGATAGTTGATCGTTTTGATCTGTCGAAGCTACCGATATAACGTTCGGTAAATCGTAATTAGACGGATAATGCGGACCTAAGTCGTTATTTTCGGAATTATTGCCTGCGGCGCAGATAAATAAACCGGGGTAGGCGGCAATTGCGTCATGAAGAGCTTGCGAAAATCCGCCTCCTCCCCAAGAGTTCGAACATATATCCGCGCCCATTTTAGTGGCGTAGATAACCGCTTCTATAGCGGCGGCAGTTGTGCCTCCGCTTTTATCCATAAATTTTAACGGCAATATATTAGCGTTCCAAGCGACTCCGGTAATGCCTTCGCCGTTATTTCCTTCTGCTCCTATAGTTCCTGCGCAATGAGTCCCATGGCTATGGTTGTCCGTAGGATCATTGTTCATATCGTGAAAATTGTATCCATGCACATCGTCTATAAAACCGTTGCCGTCGTTATCTATTCCGTCTCCCGGAATTTCGGCCGTGTTTGTAAAAATATTATTTATTAAATCAGGATGTTTGATATCTACTCCGGTATCTATAACGGCAATCAACGGACCGTTTTTCTTATCTCCGGTAGTGATATTCCAAGCCATTTCTGCATTGATATCCGCTCCGGGTTTGCCTCCAAGCTGACCTTCATTTTTTAGCCCCCATAGTTCTTCTTTTAAATCGTTAGGCGTTTTTACGGAAGGGGAAAAGACATTTGCGTTAGATTCGTTATTTTGATTAGGTTGATCTTGAGGGACGCTTATTATATAGTTAGGTTCGGCATAGGCTATATTTGAATTGGAACCTGCGATTGCCAAAGCTTCTTCAACGCTTATGCCGTTAAGTTTTATTTGGCATAAATCTCCTGAAGATCTAGTCAGCATTTGGTCAGGCAAATCAAATTTTTTAATAATTTCCGCGCTGATTCCGTGTTTAAGAGTGAGGTTATCCGGAGCTTTGCCTTTAAAGCGTACCAACAATTCTCCGGGAACGTATTCCATAGAAGGCTTGGAATTAGATGATAAAACGACCGAATCTGAAACGGCGTTAGAGTTGCCTTTTTCATTTTGGCTTTTAGATTGAGAAATTTTATTGCTAACGTTTTGATATTGAGATTTAATATTATCCAAATTAGACGACGAATGTATCAGCATCAATATTGCTCCTTTTTATAATACAATACCTCTAATATAATTTTAACATTTAGTCGTTATGTTAATAAAGAGTATATATGTTAACAGTTAATTAAAAATTAGCGATTTTTTAATTAAATATATAAAAATAGGGGGTTGTATAATTATATATTTTGGATCGTCAAAGAACAGTTTGACGATCCAAAAGCGGCTAAAAATAATAAAAAACTACGGGCCTTTGGTTTTTGATAATTTTACGTTTAACCAAATTAAAAGGATCCAAGCTAACGACTTGGATCCTTTTATATTTAAAATATTTATACTTATATGACTATTCAACTTCGCAAGCTTTTTTAGCTTTTATCATAGCCAGCAATCTGATAGATTCTTCTTTTATATTTTCAAGAGTAACTACATGATTGTGGATTCCATTGTTATATCTTGTTTTTCTTGATTTTGTTCTTGCTCCTTTCATATTGAACAGCCCCCTAATATGTTTTGATAAAATTTAATATTTATACATATATAATATAATGGAATATATATTTAAATCAAGGAAAAAAGTCACGATAAATGTAAACTTTTTATTAATATTTATATTAATAAAAAGTTAATGAAAAGTTTGCTCCTTCCTCCTCTTATAACGTTTTAATCGCCTATAAACGTGCCGTCCAATATATCTCCGTTATAAAAATCATCGTGAGATTTATTTCTCGAATCGTTTATTTGAGGTATATTTTCTCTGTTAAAACTTAAATTGTCCGATTGAGAAGCCGGTTTAGAAGTATTTTCGATATCAAAGTCAAGCTGATCCAGATTATAATCTCTGTAAGCTTTTATATTATAAGTATAATTTTCGCCTGTTTCTATCTGCAGCATTTTTTCAGCCAGAGGTTTTGTAAGATAATTTTGAACGGCTCTTTTAAGAGGTCTGGCGCCGTAAGCTTTATTGTAGCCTTTATCAAGGAAAAGATCGATCGCGCTTTTATCGAATGAAAGCGAAATCCCTTTTGATTTGACTCTTTCTACTATTTCGGATACGGTTATGTCTACTATTCCGGTCAAAGCTTCTTTTTCCAAAGGATTAAATAATATTATCTCGTCGATTCTGTTTATAAATTCGGGTCTAAAATGTTTTCTAAGCTCTTTCATAACTTGTTCTTTAACTTCAGGATTACGGCTGTCTACGAGTACCGAATCGCCGTCGGCATTGACTTTACTCGAACCTATATTCGAAGTTAATATTATAATCGTATTAGTGAAGTTTACCGTTCGTCCTTTGGAATCCGTAAGTCTTCCGTCATCGAACACTTGGAGGAATAAATCGAAAACTTCCGGGTGAGCTTTTTCTATTTCGTCTAGAAGCACTACTGAATAGGGTTTTGTTCTTACCGAGCTTGTGAGTTGTCCTTCCTCTTCATGGCCTACGTATCCGGGAGGAGATCCTATTAATCTGGCTATCGCATGTTTTTCCATAAATTCTGACATGTCCAGCCTTATCATTTCTTTTTCGCTTCCGAACATAAAATCGGCTAAAGCTTTCGCCAGTTCAGTTTTACCTACTCCGGTTGGCCCTAAAAATAAGAAAATTCCTCCCGGTCTATTAGGATTGCTTAAGCCCATTCTGACCATTCTGATTGTTTGCGCTACTATTGAAATAGCTTCGTTCTGCCCTATAACTCTTTTTTCCAGATGTTCTTCCAGATTTAAAAGACGTTCTTTTTCTTCGCTGGTTAATTTCGAAACCGGAATTCCGGTCCATAACGATACGACTTCGGCCACAGCTTCTTCGTCTACTTTATTTTTATTGTTTTCAGAAGTATTTTCAGAAACAAGATTCATTTTTATTTTGGCAGCGGCTTCGTCGATAAGATCGATCGCTTTATCCGGAAGGTTTCTGTCGGGCAGATATCTTACTGATAATTTGATTGCCGCAAGAAGGGCTTTATCGTCAAAAATTACCCCATGATGCGTTTCATATTTGCTTTTTACTCCTTGAAGAATTTTATAAGTGTCTTCTTCTGACGGCTCGCATATATAAACAGGTTGAAATCTTCGTTCTAAGGCAGGATCGGCTTCTATATATTTTCTGTATTCGTCGGTAGTAGTCGCTCCTATGATCGGAAATTCTCCTCGGGCAAGCATTGGTTTCAGTATATTGCTTGCGTCCATGCCTCCTTTAGAATCTCCCGCCCCTACGATAGTATGAAGTTCGTCGATAAAGACTATAATATTGGGATTTTCCGAAACTTCTTTCATAATTGCTTGCAAGCGTTCTTCAAATTCCCCTCTATGTTTTGCTCCGGCTACAAGATTGGCCATAGGTAACTCTAAAATGACTTTTTCTTTTAGAGAATCCGGAACTTTTCCGGCCGCAATTCTTTGAGCTAAACCAAAAATAACGGCGGTTTTCCCTACTCCGGCTTCGCCTGTCAATACGGGATTGTTTTTGCCTTTTCTTGAAAGCACTTGAAGAATTCTTCGAATTTCTTCTTCTCTTCCTATCACGGGATCTATTTTTCCGGTTTTAACTAATTCGATAATATTTCTGGCAAATTTATTTAAAAGCTTAGGTTCTTTAGGTTTATTATTTTTATTAGCGGCATCTGCTTTTTCCGTTTTTGATAAACCGGAAGCTCCTGACGAAGATACTTCCTTTACTTTGTCTGCGTTAAAGCTGCCTCCTGAACAAGCGTCGATTAACGTTGCCTCAAAATCTTTCGAAGACACGCCTAAAATATCCAGCGTTATATTAAAAACTCCCTTGTGATTTTTTAATACGGCCAGTAAAAAGTGTACGGGCTCTATTTTATAGGCTTTAAGCGAAATCGCCGTAGGCTCTACGTTTTTTAGGACTACTCGATACCTTGGCGTCTCAGGTTGATGCGATAAAGCTCTGTCTCCGGGAGTAGCGACGCTTTTTAAAGTTTCTTTTAATAAGTCGTAATCGATTTTGGCTTCTTTAAGAGCGTCTTTTAACGTATGATCTACTTCAATAGCCGCTAGAGCAATATGTTCCGAGCCTACGTAAAAATGTTCCATATCTCTGCTGATTCGCCTAGCTTGATCTATTACTAAGGCTGCTTTTTCGTTATATCTTAAAGGCATGACGAACTCCTGACGCATATGATAATTCAATTTTTTAAGTTAAACATTCTATTAAAACGACGTCGCTCCTTGCTCCTTTAATAAAATAAACGGTATAAGATTTAACATTAACTCAGCCGTTTATACCGTTTATTTTATTAAAATTATAAAATTACGTCGTAATCAAACTATAACTTCATAATATGTTCGAAAAAAGCTTCTCTGGTTTCATATGCCGGAAGAACTCCGACGGCTTTTTTTAGAATGGGCAAACCCGGATCCGGAGAAGAATTCGTTTTTTCGGCCATCATATTGATAAACGCTTTCCAGTTTTCGCTTATTGAAAAAGACATCTTGTTTACCAGACCTTTAAGGTTTATATCTCTATAAACGGCAAAATATATCGTTTGTCCATATATCCAACCGGTTATTTGTTCTGAACCTATTCTTCCGGCAGAAAGGTTTTTAATTGAACCGAAGCGGCAGGCTATCGTTCCTCCGCTTTTTAAAGTTAAATTAAGGCTTTCTCCGTCGATCGTTCCGCCTGAGATTTGTTCGGCCTGTATTCCCCGCTCCGCTTCCGTTTTTTCTTTTGGCGGATTTACTGAAGCGGAAGCTTCATTTTTAGGAGACGGCTCTAAGGTTTGCGCCTGAGATTCAGACTGCGGCGAGTCGAGAGATGTTTTTGGAGTCTTTTTCGCTTTCGAGACCGCAGCCCCTGCGTCTGCAAATAATTTGTCAAGTTCTGAATTGTTCAAACGGTAAGACATCGTATTAAATCCTCCGATACATTAAAGCGTTAAAAAAATCCGCAATTGTTAAAATTATAGAAGAAAATATTGGTTTTATTTCACCGAAATACGGTTCAATCCTTTTTTACTTGAAAAAAGTTATATGAATAATGTAAAATATAACATGCGAGAAATTTATAAAATAAAGAAAGGCAGAGCTTCCTTATGAAGAAAAAAGGCATACTTTTAGTAACTACTCTTATTTTTTTAGGGGTAATTATAATGCTTTGCTCCGTCATTGCGTATAACGGTAAGAGCGTTTTAATGAGCGGTTCCGGATATGCGGATAGCGAACAAGCTTATATGGCGGCTATGTCAGGAATTGACTTTATAAGAGAACAGCTTGCCGAAAATAAAAATTACGGAAAACCTGATTTTTTTTCGGGCGAAAACAAGAAAAACGGACAATCCGACTCTGATGCAAACGAAGATAAAGACGTTTGTTTTTTAAATTATCAAGATATTTTTAAAGTGGGCGTCAATAAACGGAAAAATTTAATTATAGGATGTATCGCCCCTTCATTAAGCGTTGATAAGACTGCTTTTAAAACTATTTCTGCCTTGCGCGATATAAACTCAATAGACAGCAGAGCAAAATTTATAATTTCATTTGACTCTCAAAACGACTATTTATCCCCTCGTTCAATAAATAATTTCGATAATGAGGCCCCTCAGGAGGCTGATTTAAACGGCAATAAGAGCGAAGTTCCCCCTAATACGTTCTATGTCGTTTCTACCGGAATATGCGGAAGATATAGAAAAAAAGCCGTGGTATTACTCGCGTCTAACGGTCCCGCTCCGTTACGCGGAGGAACTACGGCAAAGAATGACATAACTATTTCGTCTTCGGCATTTAATATTTCTCATGTGTCGCCTAAGACCGACGCAGATATAATCGCTTTAAATGATTTTAATATAAACGATTTTAATACTCTTAAAAACAAAGATAATAATTCGATAAAAATTTCGAGTGACAGCTTATCTGAAGACGGAAAGAAGATTACGGCGAACAACGTTGAAAAAAAACTTCCGGCAAACGTTCGGCATAATTCTAATCCTTCGATAGACGAAACTGATTTAAGCGGCTTGAATTCGCTTGATAAAGCTTTGGAAGATTCGAAGATATCTCCAAACGCATCGCTTAAAAGCGGAACTTACGTATATATAAGAGACGTTACCGATTCATCTTCCGAATCAGATAAAGAGCAAACGTTTACTTTAGACGATGAAAACGGCGCGATCTCTTTAAGAGATAAAAACAAATGGGTATATTTAGACGGAGATTATGACGATATAGATATAGACGTGAATCAAGTAGATAATTACGC
>CASEKF010000002.1 GCA_949288455.1 uncultured bacterium | reverse complement strand
AAAATTATGCCCTGACTTAATTAAGTCAGGGCATAATTTTTTATAAGTTAAACACAAAACTAAAAACGATTTATGTTCTACGCTTCGGCAGATTCTTCTTGCGATTCCGAAACAATAAACGGAGAATCGTTGAAAATTTTAAAGAATGAAGAAAACTCTCCTTTATCAAACCATAATCCGCCGCAATTAGGACAATAATCAATATATAAATCTTTTATATTTTTAGGTAGATTTTCCCATTTTTGCAAAGTAGAATTACAATCGGGACATAAACCTTCGACCGATTCTGCTCCCTCCTCAGGGCTATTAATAAGGGCGGAAGAATGCTCCGGAACAGGAATATTTCTTACGTCTCCTACCACTTCGTCAAACTGACCGTCGGAAACCCATATGCCGCAGCACTCGTCGCATTTCGTTACTTCCAACTCTATTATTGTTCCATTCATAGCGCTAGTTTCCTTATTGCATCTTGGACAATGGAATCTAGTAGGCTCTTTGCCTGAAATATCATCCATATTATCTTCAAACTGACCTACCGCTACGGCCTCCTTAAAAGCTAAATCGAAAATTTCCTTTAACTCGCCTTTATCAAACCAAATTCCATTGCAGTTTTTACACTGCTCAAGATATACGGTGCCATTAGAAAATTCAAAATTAAGAGGCACCGGGAAAAATTCTCCGCCGCATACCGGACAAACGCCCGAAAGAGCTTTCTTAGCGTCCTCACCCAATTCCTCGTCTTTAATAACGAGTTCTCCGGCGTGCTCCACAGCCTTGCCTACGGCTTCTCCCGCGCTTGAATAATCGGCAAGAAAACCTCCGCAATGACTGCATCCTTTAACGGTCATTCCCATAAGACCGGTTTCTGTCATTCCCTCGTTCATTTTAGCTCCGCATCTTGGACAAATACTGGCCATTCTTCCTCCTTATATTGTTAGATAAAATTAAAGATACTTTTTTCCGCTCGATACAAAAACGGTTAAACTATAAGCTCAGGCTCTATAAATTATTTCAAAGCAAAGTTACAAAATATATTTAAAAGTTTACTTAATCTAATATAGCGTCTTAAATACAGCTCTAACTCCGAAATAGCGTCATAAAAAGAGCCTATCTACAAAATTATATAAATTAAATTCGATAAAACGCTCGCTTTACCTGTCTAAAGAAATTATTCTAAGAAAAATTAACGTACGCCAAACTATACAACTATATCGTCGTTTTAGATTTTAAAATTTCTATGGCTTTTGCTAATTGAGAATCGTTATCTTTTCCTACGTTTCTAGGAGACATCTCTAAAGTAAAGTTAGGAGTAACTCCCCGCTTGTTTATAACGTAACCGTTAGGAGACAAAAAATAAGCGACGGTAAGCTTAACGGCGCAGCCGTTATCCTGATCCAAAACTTGCTGAACCGAGCCTTTGCCAAAAGTTTTTTCTCCGACTAAGTCAGCCGAGCCGTTATCTTTAAGAGCCGCAGCTAAAATTTCAGAAGAACTTGCGGAAAATCTATTTACAAGAAGAATAGAAGGCACATTGATCTTAGGGGCTTCAAGAGACGATACGGAAGAAATACGATCGTTATGATCCACTTGCTTATGTATTATTTTATCCATAGGAACAAAACGGCTGGCTACTTCCAATCCCGCAATCAAATACCCTCCGCCGTTATTTCGCACGTCTACGATAAGTCCCCTAAGTTTGCCTCCCGAAGTAAAAGACAACTTAATCAATTCCGCAAGAGATACGTCAAATTCGTCTGCGGTATCGGCCGAAAACGATCTCAACCTTATATATCCTATATTGCCCGGCAAAAGTTTATGGCTGACAGACGTTACCTTTATATCGTCCCTCACTACCTTAACGTCAAATACTCTATGCTCTCTCTCAATAGTCAAAAGAACGGAAGAACCTTTAGGACCTCTCATTTTTGAAACGCACATCATTATATCAACGTTCTTGGTATTCATGCCGTCTATAGCCAAAATAACGTCTCCCGGAAGAATTCCGGCTTTAAAAGCTGGAGTTCCTTCTACCGGCTCGACTATAGTCAACGCGCTGTCGTTGTCCTGAGTTTTTTCTATATAAACGCCTATCCCGCCGAAAGTCTCCTCATTTAAATTTTCCATCATATCTTTGAACTCATCCGGAGTCAAAATAGTAGAATAAGGATCGCCAAGACCAAAATAAAGGCCGTTTAAAATCGCGTAAGAAAAAATATTCTCAAAATCGTCAAATACGCCTAAATTAAAAGAAGTTTTTTTTTCTTTCGCCGCGTCAGAATTAGAAATCGATTCATTGGTTCCGGCCTTTTCAAAGGCTTGAAGCAAAGTTGTCTTATATTTTATTAAAACATTTTTTAAAAAAGAATCTTTCAGTTTGAAAGATTCTAAATCTGCTTTTATGCCTTCTATCTTAGCTTCTTTAAAAAATCGATTTATTTCTCTGGCGATAGACGATTTTATTAATTTTTCAGAAATATTTCCGATATACATCTTTTTTATAAGCAAATAATTGATATCGAAAAAATGCTGGTCTACGACAAAACCCAATTTTTTTTTACCTGAAATATAATCAGAGTATATCGCAACTTCGTCGAACACTCCGTCGCCTAAAGACTTATACGCCAAAGGAGCGCGCTTAAGATCATACCAATCAAAAGGATCCCACTGTTTTTGAAACATCCCGGAGGGAGCGTATAAAACCGAAACTTTAGAATCGGAAAAATGCTTTTTCGTAACGTTTTTATTGATATATCCCACATACAGCAAAAAAGCTGCGGCGCAAAATATAGCCAGCAACACGAGAAAAACTACTATATGAAGTATGCCGAATTTACTTTTTTCAGCTTTAACGTTTTTCAAATAATCGTCGTAAGTAGTAAAAGACTGAGGCCAAACTTCATGAACCTGTTCATGTTTGTTCTTATCGACGCCGTCGGACTTCATATCGCTTTCTTTTACGTTATTAGACGTCAATTCGGAATCGGAATTTAAATTTTCGTTATTATCTTTATTTTCAATATCAGACCGATTATTACTCATTATATTTCTCCCTCGCTCAAAAATACTTTTAAGGGTAATTTAATAAAACTTTTCAAAATAGACAAAAATAACCATATATTTCCAATGTTCTGAACAAAAGCTAAATTCTCGACGTTGTCTCTTACTAAATTTTAAGCGGAGATATTTTTAAATACGTATATTTTAAAACTATGAAAAGCAAAATACGCTCCGCATATTGTTTCTAAGAGGCAGACTGATTAATAAAGGCTCTAACCATAGAAGCGCGTTTATCATTAGGAGCCAATTTAAGAAATTTTTTAAAATAAGGCGCGGCCTCGTTAGGTTTTCCGGCTTTAATTTGTAGCTGTCCCATATTGAAAAGGCCTTCAATATCATCAGGTCTCTTTTTTAGATAAGCGGCAAAATGCTTCTCGCTCGAAGAATAATTTCCCAACATTTTTTCAGCCTGCGCAAGGTTGAACAAGCTCCCGGAATCGTCCGGCTTAAGCTCGACGGCCTTGCTTAAATATTTAGTCGCCGATTCGTATAACCGCAGATTAAAATAATACGTTCCCAGCAAAAAATAAGCCTTGTAATTCTTTGGATCGGCGGCTATAGACTTTTCGTACATAGCCTTCGCCGAAGAAGAATCTCCTGAACGCTCTAAAAGCTGCCCTTTTAAGCTTATGCAGTCGCTGTCTTTAGGATTAAGTTTAAGAGCTTTGTCGCAATATAGAGAAGCTTTTTTAAAATCTTCGGCGTCGAAATAAATAAAAGCTGCGTTTATAACCGGATGATATAGCTTAGGATCAAGACTCATTGCCTTTTCATAATACTTCAAAGCTTTATCCTTATCTCCCTTTTTATCAAGAATCATACCTATATTATTATAAGAATTAGCATACGTGGGGTCAGTTTTTATAGATTGCATATAAAGTTGAATCGCTTTGCGTTCGTCGCCGGAAACTAAAGCCTCGTTGCCCTTCTCTTTTAACATGTAAGCCTTCTTTCTCGCATTATCCGAATTTGTTTTAGTTTGTTCTCCGGCGGCGATTACAAAAGAAGACGCAAACAAGATTAATAAAACCGATATGGCGGCTGCCTTAACAAATCTCATATACGTACCCTCCTTTTACAAATTTATATTTTAACTAACCGCATTTTGAATATCCGCAATTTTTGCAAGTATAACATCTTCCTTCCATTTCGATATCATGCCCGCACTCGGGACATACATGCGGCAGGCTAAAATCATTGTCTGAATCTCGGGTAAGTTCCGACTCTTTGAACGAATCTTTGCAAGCATCGTTCAAATCATAATTTCTATCTATATTTCTGACTTTTAAAGCTCTAGCCATAACTCTAGATATGGCGTCCGGACATGACTGAACCTTTAAATTGGGTTTTCTGGTGCATGATACGCATTTTATTCCTCTAAGCTGATTTATGACGGCTTCAGGATCCAAATTAGATCTTAAAGCCATAGAAACGAGCCTCCCCACGGCTTCGGACTGAGAAGGACATCCTCCTCCTTTGCCGGTCTGAGTGAACACTTCGCAAATGCCTACTTCGTCAAAATTCACCGTAACGTAAATATTGCCGCACCCAATAGGAATTTTTTCGGTAGATCCTTCGGTCACGCTGGGGCGCTCTCTGGGTATTATTCTAACGGAATTATCCGTACGTTTAATCGGCTTTTCCGAAGATCCTGAATCGAGATTTAAAACCTGGCTGTCTCTACTGCCGTCCCTATAAACCGTAATTCCTTTGCATCCTTGATTGTAGGCCTCTATAAACGCCGCCCTAATGTCGTCTTGAGAAGCGGAACGCGGAAAATTAACCGTCTTTGAAACGGCGTTGTCGGTATGTTTCTGAAAAACTCCCTGCATTTTAACATGCCACTTCGGAGATATATCATGAGAAACTACAAAAATATTTCTAACGTCTTGCGGCAGCTCTTTAAAATCCGCTATCGAACCTGACGACGCAATCTTTCTTATAAACGAATCGTTCAGCAATCCTAGAGAAGCCAACGTTTTTCTGAACTCAGAATGCGTTTCTAAAAATTCGTCTCCGTCTAGTATTCTCCTTATATAAGAAAGAGCGAATAGAGGTTCTATTCCGCTGGAACAACCGGCTAGTATGCTTATAGTTCCGGTAGGCGCTATAGTCGTGATAGTGGCGTTACGATATTCCGGACCGCCCTCAACGTCGTATACGCTCCCTTTAAAATTAGGGAAAGCCCCTCTTTCAGAAGCCAAATCGGCAGAAGCCTCAAAACCTCTTCTCCGGATAAAAGCCATTATATTATCGGCCAAAGAAAGCCCCCTCTCGCTATTATACGGAACTCGAAGCTTTATAAGCATATCCGCAAATCCCATTACTCCAAGCCCTATTTTCCTATTTCCAAGCGACATTCGCCTTATTTCTTCCATAGGATAATTATTCATCTCTATAACATTGTCAAGAAAACGGACGGAAGTCTTAACGACGGAAGCCAGCTTGTCCCAATTAATAGAGCGAGATTCCTCGTCTACCATATTAGCAAGATTTACGCTTCCTAAATTACAGGATTCATAAGGCAAAAGCGGTTGCTCGCCGCATGGATTGGTACTTTCAAACTGACCGACTTGAGGAGTAGGATTAAAGCGGTTTAATCTGTCGATAAAAAGGATGCCGGGTTCGCCGTTTTTCCAAGCCATCTGCACGATAAGCTCGAAAACCTTTCCGGCTCTAAGTACATGCGAAACTTGGCCGGTTCTAGGATTTATCAACTCGTAATCGCCGTCGTTCTCCAAAGCCTCCATAAATTTATCTGTAACCGCGACCGAAAGATTGAAATTCGTAAGAGAAGTCTGATCGTTTTTAGAAGTAATAAACGAAAGAATATCCGGGTGATCTACGCGAAGAATCCCCATATTAGCTCCTCTGCGAGTGCCCCCCTGCTTAACTACGTCCGTAGTGGAATTAAACACTTTCATAAAGGATAAAGGACCGCTCGCAACGCCTCCGGTAGAAGCTACCGGATCTTTTAAAGGGCGAAGAGAACTAAACGAAAAACCTGTTCCTCCTCCGGTTTTATGTATAATGGCCGTTTGTTTGATAGCCTCAAAAATAGACTCCATAGAATCTTCAATGGGAATTACAAAGCAAGCGGCCAGCTGTTGAAGAGGTCTGCCCGCATTCATCAAAGTAGGAGAATTAGGAAGGAAATCCTTTGAACACATCAATTTATAAAAAGATACGGCGGTATTCAAAGCTTTATCTTCTCCGCCTCCTAGTTTAATTTCCGCAGAAGCTATATTGCAGGCGACCCGCCAAAACATCTCTTCCGGAGTCTCAATTTTACCGGAAGATTCGTCTTTAGCAAGATATCTTTTTTCAAGAACGCTTTTTGCGGTAAAAGAAGAAGAAAAAAGTCCCTCCGACAAAAAGTCAAAATTTTTAGTCCAATCAGATCTAACCATAACAAACCACCTTATAAAATTATAAATCAATAAATCGACGCCTTATCCGTATTAAAATCATTCCAAAAAGCACGCGCCCTATGCAAAATTACATAAAATATAAAAAGACGAAAAACCTAAAGTCCAAACGAATAAAATTAGCTCTGAGGGCATGTTCAAAATAATACGAAACGCTGGATACAAGCGCGGGTTTCGCTTAAAATTTTTTCAATAGTTCCCGCGAATCTTACGTATATAGCGCGAAAATATAAAAGATACTTATAGGCAACATCCTCGCGATAGGCCAAGCGCTTTACTTTTAAATTTTACAGACAGCGTTTTTTTCCTTTTGATAGGCTATAACATCAAGCGGTAAAAACAACCGAAAACCACAGGAAAATAAAAGTCGAGAAATGAATAAAAAATATCCAAAGATAAAATTTACGGCCGCAGTATAAGGGCTTAATCGAATAATGAAAAAAGAAACGTCTATAATAATACCTGTCTATAACGCCGAACAATATATCAATCTATGCTTAGAATCAATATTGAAGCAAACTTACGAAAATTATGAAATAATTCTTATAAACGACGGCTCTACAGACAAAACCGAAGAAATATTACGTAACTACGAAAAACTGGAGCCCGATAAAATAAAAATAATAGCGCAGGAAAATAAAGGCATCGCACAAACAAGAAACCTCGGAATATACGTATCGAAAGGAGAATACATAGTTTTTATAGACAACGACGACGAAATAGATCGCGACTACTTGGAAGTGTACGTAAATAAAATAAAAAGCGGCGGACTGGACATGGCTTTAGGCGGTTACAGAATAATAAGCGAAAAGGGAAAAATATTATCCGAAGTCAAAGTAAAAAACAAAAAATGGACCCTTTTCAAAAGAATAGAGCCGTGGGGACGAATTTATAAAAAAAGCTTTCTTACAAACAATAATCTGCAATTTCTCGATACTAGGTACGGAGAAGACGCCGCGTTAAATATTCCGGCAATATTTTATACGAACAAATTTGCGATAATAGATTATCAAGGCTATAATTGGAGAAAAAGAATGTCGTCCGAATCTAATTTCACGCAAAAAAACTTGGAAAAATGGCGTGAAATGATTAAAACGCTCGAATACATTTTTGACAAAATTTCGCCTTGTGCCTCACAAGGCGAAAACCGAGAATTTATCGAATATTTTTTCGTAAAATTTATTCTGAGATTTCTGTTGCATGCCGGACGAAAAACCGGAAAAAAACAAATTATTCCGGTCTATGAACAAGTATTTAAATTTCTTGAAGAATGTTTTCCTAATTATTTATCTAATAAAAATTTTTCTCCGTTTAAGCCTGACGGAGAATATTTTGAAATAAGCTTAATCGTATACGGTATAATCGAAGCTAGAAAACTAAAACTTGACAAACTTC
Source organism: uncultured bacterium (assembly GCA_949288455.1). Taxonomy (GTDB): domain Bacteria; phylum Vulcanimicrobiota; class CADAWZ01; order CADAWZ01; family CADAWZ01; genus CASEKF01. The sequence continues at coordinate 34,002 of CASEKF010000002.1, read as the reverse complement.
TATTTGCGCTTTATTCAGAGATATAAACAGCGTTCAAAAACAAGTTATATTTATTACTTAGACGTTTTTAGCGATGTTTTCTGATCAATACGAGAAAATTATCTATAAGCATCCCGCTTAACAAACGTCCGATAAAGCCACGACATCTCCTTTTTTCAAATCTCCGTTTATCGCTGCGTAATCCTCGTTACGATCGATAATTTCAATAAATACCTTTCGAAAAGAATCTCCCTCTTTTTTCCATACGTACTTTCCATCTTCGGATGAGAAAACAGCGTCTATCGGCAAGTACAATGCGTCCGGGATCTCTTTTTCAATAATTTCTACCGAAGCGGTCATTCCCGGACGCATTTTTACTCCCGGATCTCCGATAACCCCTATGGAAACCGGAAACATTTTCTGTCCCGGCCCTGTCGATATTTCGGAATCGCCCGAAGAATCTGCTATATTGCTTACCGTTTCAACCTTGCCGTAAAACACTTCTCCGGGCAAAGCCTCCAAAAAAATGTTTACTTTTTGACCCAAGGCCGCCCTATGTATATCAGTTTCTCTCAATCTTACGTTAACGATAAGAGACGAAACGTCTGAAATAGACATAATATTCGCTCTATTGTAAACATCGTCTCCCTCGGCTAATTTAACGTAAGCGTCGCCGCGCCACATCGCCCTAAATACTACTAAACCGTTTCCTTCGGCTCTTATAGTAGCTTTATTTTTATTTGCCGCAGCCAGCTTGTAGTCAAGCTCCGCGCCTTCTGCTTTAGTTTTTTTAAGTTCTATCTCAGCTTGTTTTTTAATGATATCGGAACGCATTTTCTGACGCTCAATATCGACGTCTATAGCGTCTCTTCTTACCGCTACCTCTTTACTTCTAACGCTGCTCTCTTCGGCCTCCACCTCTTTTAAAGTGACAATCTGTTCTTTATAAAGCCTTTTTTGACGTTCCAACTTGTTTTTTGCGACTTCAAGCTCCGTTTTATCATACTGTTGCTGAGAAATTTTAGTTTTAATATTTAATTCGGCGGTAATCTTCAATATTCTAAGCTCTTCTTCAGCCTGGGTCACGTCCGCGAGAGCCTGCTCGTAAAGAAGCTCCTTCTCCTTCAATTCTTTATCTAGAGAAGTAGTGTCCAGCTGAGCTAAAAAATCGCCTTTTTTAACGGTCGTACCCTCCTTGCACAGCTTAATTATTTTACCTGCTATAGGAGCGAAAACCGGCGTATATTTACGAGCCGAAACAAAACCTAAATCATTTATCTTAAGTACGAATTTTCCGCGCTTAACCTCCGAAGTCGCTATTGGAGCTTCCGAAGTCATATTAGAAAAAAAAGCTAAATAAATTCGATACCCTCCAAATCCTAAGACCGCAATAATAATGACCGCGACAAAATACTTTATAAAGTTTTTTTTCGTCATAGAGTATCCTCGCTTAGTTTATCGACAGTATTTCCAGGCTCTTCAAGAAGAGATTTTAAAAGATCTATGCCCATTGCTTTCTTTAAAGCGTAAGCGTAAATCACATAATCTATACGCGCTCCTATTAAGGAAATACGAGCGTCGGTTAAATCTTCCTGAGCGTCCAGCATTTCTCTGTTGTTAACTATGCCTTCTTCCCAACTCCTTGTGGCAAGTCTTAAACGCTCTTCGGCCGCGACTAAACTTTCTTCTTTTATAATCACTTGATTTTCGGCAAGCTTTAAATCTCTTATCGCGTCCCGCACCTCTTTAATTATCTCTCTTTTCGTTTGCTCAAGCTTTTCGCTGCCCAAAATTAAATTTCTATTAGCCCGATCTATATCCGATTTTTTCCTCCTTTGACCTATCTCGGCGGTATATTCGATTCCTGCGCTCCAAGAGTTAGTTCTGCGCGAAGAAACTAATCCGGAATCTCGCGCGGGATCGTTAAAAAGCGTTTTGTTCCAACTGGCCACAAAATCAATTTGAGGCTTAAAATTATTTTTCGCCACGGTTAAATCGTCTTTTAAACCTTCCAAGTCAATTTCGTCCATTTTAGGCTCTTTTCTCAGGGAAAGAGCGGCAGCTATACATTCGTCCTCATTGAAAACTGCCGGAGAATAAGATAAATCGTAAACCGGACGAACCGCTAAACGCGGATCCAATCCTATTTCCAACAACAAAGCGTCTCTCTGCTCCTCCCAGCTTGTCTCGGCGTTTAATAAAGAAGCTTTGGAATTTAAAAGATTAACTTCGGCTCTAGATAAATCTATTTTAGGAACAAGTCCCTCTTCAAATTTTCTTTTAGTAACAGTAAGATTGTCTAAAGATGATTTCACAAAAAGTTTATTGACTTCAATACGCCTCTGAGCATAGATCAAACGCAAGTAAGATTGAATAAGAGAATAAACTAAAGACTGACGCTCAAGAAAAAACTGATATCGTTCTCCGGCCCAGTTTCTTTCCGAACTTCTTACGTCCTGCCAAGCCGTAACAACGCCGCCCCCTCTAGCTAAAGGCCTGCGGTATGAAACTCCTAAATCGTAATTCGAAGACGAAGAAGAAGAATGAAGCATTTCCGCGTCCAATGAAAATGAGCTGCCGTCGGGAGAAATATATTCCAAGGTTCCTCCGGAATTGAAAAAGCCCTCTGAAGAAGCCGATGGATTCTTAGCTATATAAGCCGCGCCAGACAATTTCATTCGAAGTTTGTCGTTTATGGAATCATAATATTCCGTTTCCGCTTGAATTAAACGTTCTTGAGCCTGTTTTAAAGCATAATTATGATTTAAAGCGGAGGCGACGCATTCTATAAGAGTAATATCACATACGCGGCCCTCAGATGAAAACGCGGCTTTTCCAAAGAGAAATACGGTAAAAAAGAATAAAATAAAAAAATAATAAAGCAGTCTCATTCTTTAACGCCGGAAGACGGCTCCTCATACTCGACTATCCCGTCCTTGAGATGAATAATTCTATCGCCATGCTCCGCTACCTTGCGATCATGCGTTATCATAAGAATCGTTCGTCCCAAAGCGTTTAAAGAGTCGAAAATATTCATAATATCGCGACCTGACTTAGTGTCCAAGTTACCCGTAGGTTCGTCGGCCAATATTATAGCGGGATTATTTACAAGAGCTCGAGCGATGGCGACTCTCTGCTGCTCGCCCCCGGAAAGTTCGGAAGGACGATGTTCCGATCTCTTAAGCAAACCGACGCTATCCAAAGCCTCAAGACATATCTGTTTCCTAACTTTTACTCCGGCATATATAAGAGGAAGCTCTACGTTTTGGAAAGCCGTTAACTTTGGAAGAAGATTAAAACTCTGAAAAACGAAACCTATCTTTTTGTTTCTTAAAGAAGCCAGCTCCGAATCGGAAAGTCCAAAAGTATTAATAGAATCGATCTCTAAAAAACCGGAAGACGGACGGTCTAAACATCCCAAAATATGAAGACAAGTCGACTTGCCGGCTCCTGAAGGTCCCATAACGGACATAAACTCGCCTCTATGAAGATGAAAAGAAATACCTTTTAAAACAGATAAAACTTTATCGCCTATTATATAATCTTTCTTGATATCCAAGGCTTTAAGCAAGTCGAATCATTCCTTCGTCCATAATAAAAACTCGATCCCCGTAAGGAACTACCGAAGAATCATGAGTAACCGTCAATACGGAGGCTTTGCGATTTTCAGAAATATCCTTAAGAATATCCATAACCTCAACGGAAGTTCTGTTATCCAGATCCGAAGTAGGTTCGTCGGCCAATATTATCTTAGGAGAATTTATCAAAGCTCTCGCTATAGCTATCCTTTGACATTCTCCTCCTGAAAGTTCGGAAGGGAAAAAATCTCTCCTGTCGGCTAAACCGAAAGATCTTAAAAGCTCTAAAGCTCGTTCTTCGGCGTCGGAAAGCGAATAAGAAGAATACCGTACGGGCAACAAAATATTTTCTATAGCCGTAAGATGAGACTGCAAATAAAGTTTTTGAAAAATAAAACCGATATTATTCCGCCTAAATTCAGTCATTTCGTCGTAAGAAGAAAATGAAACAGGTCTATCCAAATAAAAAATATTTCCGGACGTAGGAACGTCGAGAAAGCCCGCAATATTCAAAAAAGTAGTTTTGCCGCTTCCGGAACGGCCCGTTATGCATACGAATTCGCCTTCAAAAAGCTCTATGTCAATATCCTTCAAAGCGAGAATTTCCAAACCGCCCTTTTTAAAAACTTTAGAAACTTTTTCCATTCTAAGTAGCTTTGACATTGAACAAACTCCAATTTTAACTTCTTAAAAGAACGGCCGGAGATTCGGACAAGATATCTCTTAAAGGAAGATACGACGCGGCCGCGGCGATAAGAACGGACCATAAAAGAGAAAAAAACAAAATAAAAGGAGTGATACTAAAAACTGCGGCGTTGCTAGTCCAAGGAAAAGACTCGCAAAATAAAATGAACGCCAAAGCGAAGACAAGAGCCGTAATCCAAGCGACGCAAGTAATAATAAGCGACTCGGAAAGATATTCTATGTAGATATCCTTATTTTTTGCTCCTATCGCTTTTTTAACCGCTATCTCAATTTTTCGCTCCGTAACGGCCATAGCGGTTACGGCAGAAACTGACGCCAGAGAACCGAGCCCTGAAATAAGAAAAAAAACTATGGTAAGAGCATTCCAAAAAGATACCGTCTGAGCGATCTCTTTTTCAATATAGCGTGAAGAAATAGTCTGTATATAACCGGTTTTAGACTTTACTTCCTCAGAAATCTTTTCAATCGCATTCTCTTTAGACGGAATAGCCATTATGCATGTCAGCAGTTCCTTTCTCTCTAACAGCCGCTGCATTTCAGAGAGCGAGGCTATTATCTGCTTGTCAAGAATGGAAGAAGTTTTTTTAGTAATTCCGGAAACTTTAAATTTACCGCATTTTAACTCTATCTCCTCGCCTATTTTCAGACGTCGATTTTTTGCGATATCCCAACCTATCACAACTTCGTCCGGAGATTCGGGAAACTTGCCCTCTAGCAAAGCGGAAGCATTGACGTAAAAATGACAAAGTTCAAGAGGAATCCCCACTATTATATCCGGTATCCCCATAACTACGATATCGTCCGCTTCAGCGCGAGATATAAGCATAGGAATCAAAATTCCTATATTTTCGATAGTCCGCAGAGAAGAAATCTTTTCTTCCGGAATAAGCCCTCCGCCTATCCAAAAATTTTTCTTTTCGCAAAGAAACGCTTTACCCTTAAAGCTGTCGATTAGACCGGACGACAATTCCATAAAATAAGCGCTTACCGAAGCCGTCACAATTAATAGAAAAATCCCGGAACTAACGGCGCATAACGCCGGGATTACCCGAGATTTTCTTCTTAAAAGCATTCTAACGGCTTCCTTGAAGATTCCTATCATCTTTAGCGTCCAATTCTTTCTGAATCTTGTTAGCAAGTCTTATAACCGAATAACCCGCGGCAATAATTCCCGCCAACATACATAAAATCATAAATAACGGCGAAGTTTTTAAATACTTATCTATAAATAAACCGACAAAAAAAGAACCTACTACGCAAATGACAATCGTAAAACCTATAGAAGAAAGCCTAGATAGAAAAAGATAATTTTTTTCCTTCATTATCCGGGAAACTCCTCTAAATACGGTAAGGATACGTCGTTAACACTGCGAATAATAGAAGCTATTCTCTCCGAAGCCAAACCGTCTCCATACGGATTAGCGGCCTTAGCCATTTTCGTATATCGCTCGCCGTCGTCAAGAAGGCCGGAAGCTTCGCTGAACACGTTATTTTCGCACGTCCCGGCCAAAACGGCCGTTCCGGCTCTGATTCCTTCGGGACGCTCCGTATTGTCCCTAAGAATAATAACCGGCCTGCCCAAAGAAGGAGCCTCTTCCTGAAGACCTCCGGAATCGGTCATAATAAAAAAAGACTCTTCCATAAGCTTTATCATTACCGGATAATCTACGGGTTCAAGAAGAATAACTCTACTAAGATTTTGTAATTCGTCGAAAACAACTTCGCGAACGAGAGGATTTCTATGAACGGAAAATACTACCTCGACGTCGCCGTATTTTTCCGTAAGTTTCTTTAACGCTCCGCAAATACGACGCATCGGTTCTCCTAAATTTTCACGTCTGTGCGTCTCTACAAAAATTACTCGATTTCCGACTTTATGCCTTTTTCGATATTCGTCCGGCAAATCCGCTCCATTGTTTTTAGTCATATATAATAAGGCGTCTACCACAGTGTTCCCGGTCAAAAATATATTCTTTTGATCGACGCCGCCCTTTAAAAGATTTTGCTTAGCTTCTCTAGTAGGCGCAAAATGAAGAGAAGCTAAGGCAGTGATCATTCTCCTGTTCATTTCTTCAGGATAAGGATTATATATATCGTCGGTTCTAAGACCGGCTTCAATATGCCCCACGGGAATTTTTTGATAAAAAGACGCGAGAGCGGCGGCAAAAGCGGTAGTAGTGTCGCCTTGTACCAAGACTATATCCGGTCGGCTTACTTTAAAAATATTTTCAAGGCCGGACAATGCTCCGACGGTAATATCGGAAAGAGTTTGCTTATCTTTCATTATATTCAAGTCAAAAGACGCTTTCAAGTTAAACAAAGACATTACCTGATCAAGCATCTCTCTATGCTGCCCTGTCAAAACTACCGAAGTCTCAAAAACAGGATCTTTTTTCAGAGCAAGTATAACCGGAGCCATTTTTATGGCTTCAGGTCGCGTTCCAAACACAGCCGTAACTTTTATCATATAAACATGCCCCCAAATAAACTTTAAACGGTAAAATAGCAAATTGCAATGGCTATAAGCCCTAAACATAAATTAATAGCATAGATAATACATACGGCCTGTTTTTGAGTCAATCCCAACCCCAAAAGCCTATGATGAATATGTCCTTTATCAGGCTTAAAAATAGGCTGGCGGCTGCTTGCTCTGCGTATAATAGCCCATGCCGTATCTATTATGGGGAAACCCATTATCAAAAAGGGAATAAGAAAAGCTACGGTCGTAGTAGTTTTAAGACCTCCGACAACCGAAGCTATAGCGAAAACCATACCAAGGAAAAGACTTCCGGTGTCTCCCATAAAAATTTTAGCCGGATTAAAATTATATTTTAAAAACCCAAGAGCGCTGCCGGCGATAGCTGCCATCATGCAGGCTACTAAAATCTGCCCCTTCATACAAGAAACTATAAAAAATACTAAAGCCGATATAACAGACACGCCGCCAAGAAGACCGTCTAAACCGTCCAATAAATTAACCGCGTTCATTATTCCGACTATCCAGAAAATAGTAAGCGGAATCGTAACGAATACGGGGAAATAAATCAAACCTTCTCCAAAAGGATTAGTAACGAAAGTAACGGAAACGCCAAAGGCCATTACTATGGACACCGCCACTATCTGACATAATAATTTTACCTTAGCCGGCATCGATATAATATCGTCTATAAGGCCTATTACAAAAGCGAGAAAGCTCCCGGCGCAAAAAGCCGTAAAAAGCAGGATCTCGCGCATAGACGCTTCAGAGCGGTAGATCCACATTACGGCAAAACCTAAGGAAGCGGACGCTATAAAAGCTATGAACATAGCTATTCCTCCGCCGTAAGGTATAGGAACTTTATGCATTTTACGTTCGTTAGGACGATCCACAAAACCTTTGGCCGCAGCTATTTTTATAACTAAAGGCGTTAAAAAAAACGAAATTAGCAAAGCCGCTATAAAGACGCCCGCAAAAATCAAGTACACTTAAAAAGCCTCGTTAGTATTAATAATTTTTTAAAATATCCCCCAAGAACCGGCCTTAAATCTTTCATATTCGTCGACAAATACGTCTATAATCCGCTCTGCCGCGGAAGAGCCGTCCGTTAACGGATCGATTTTTCCTAAAAACGCAGGGGACAATATGCCTTCTTTTTTAAAAAATTCAATTTTTCTATCGACTTCATTTTTCTTTACTATCAACTGAAAAGACATTGGACACGCCAGAGTAACCGTTAGATAATCAAGATTTTTAGGAATAAAACTAGTATGACATTCGTTAGCGTACCGTTGAAGCAAGGAATTTAATAAAGAGTCTAAAACCTTAGACTTGTATTTATTTACGGCTTCCGTAAACGCGAATGCGTCGCCCTGACAGTAAGAAAGAGTCGAATACCCTAAGGCGTCTATCAACCGCTTCTGAAAGTCAAGAGCAGTTTGTATTCTGTCGTCAGGATTCCAGTTAAGAGCGTCAAATATAATGTTCTCCAATTCTTTCGATACGGAAACTCCAAATTCAGAAAAAGGAAGAAAATCAAAATCCACGGGTCTATGCCCTGTCAAAAGTTCATGCATAGCCGCTCCAAGAGCGTATATATCGGATCTCAATTCCGGTTTTCCAAACTGCTGCTCCGGAGGAGCGTATCCGGGAGTGCCTATCCAAAACCCCTCGCTTGGATTTGTGACTCTTGCTATTCCAAAGTCGATAAGCATAACTCTTCCGTCTGCATTCCTTATTATGATATTTGAAGGTTTTATATCTCGATGAGCGAAAGGAGTCTCCAAATTATGGATATAATTTAAAGCCTCGCAAACTTCTACTCCTATTTCAAGGACCCTTTTTTCAGGAAGTCCCGGAGAACCTTCATTTTTAAGTATATAAGACAAATCCTTTCCTTCTATATAGTCCATCACAAAAAAGAAAGCGTTATCGAGCAAAAAATGATCGCTTACATGAGGAATATTAGGATGACAAATCTCGGTGAGAACCTGAATTTCAGAAACGAACCTATCTATTGCATCCCGCCGTTCCTGAGGATCGCTAAAATTATCCAACATATGCTTAATGGCAACGATTCTGTTTTCCATCCTCATATCGGCAGCTTGATAAACCGCCCCCATACCCCCGGCCTTTATAAGCTTAAGAACTTTATACCGATCGTCAAGAACTGAATTTTCCCTAAGCCATCTGCTGTCCTGAGTACTGTCAAGATTTTCTAACACCTAATACCTCCGCAATTAATGCCGTACGTTAATTAAAATCTTTTACCCACGCCTAAAACGCCCTGCTTAGTATCAAAGGCGTCTCTTACGCCTCCCATAAAGTATACGCTGTCGTTAATTATATATTTGCCAAGCAAATCCACTTGAACGTCCGAAGTATTATAAGCGTCTACGCTAAGTTCGATATTTTTGCCTATAAACGCGTCAGTTCCAATCCCCAGCTGAGATCTTACCACTCCTATTCTTGGACGGAACGAACCTATGTTTTTGCCATACTGAAAATTAACTTTATTATCTTTTCCTATTTCTTCGACGCCAAGCTTTAACATATGCTCCCCTCTGGGAAACAAATATAAATTTGCGTTGCCATGAGAAAACCCTTCGGGAGTATCCCATAACATATCCGCGTCGAGCTGCATTATGCGCGAACGACTTCCGCTTTCTCCGTTATCCTTGTCTCCCAAAAATTTACGAACCCTCTTTATAAGCTTATTCGCGCCCGTTACCGTTTCTCTAGTCTCTTGCAAAGTAGCTTTTAAATTTTCCTGAACGTTAGGATCTGAAGTAATAGTTCTAACGTCTTTTACTACTCCTTCTAACTCAACGGTCGTCTTCTCAAGATTTTCAAGAGTACCCAATATGCTGGATCCGAAACGCTCGTCGGCTACTACTTCCTGTATCGCCTTCATAGCTAAATTAAGATTTTTTGAAGTTTCGTCGAGATTTTTCACAATATCGCTTATAGAAGCTCCGTTAGAGTCTACTAAAGTCTTCACCGAAGACGTAATATCGCTTATATTTCCGCCGGCCGATACTACTACGGCATTTACGTTTTGAACGACTTTATTGGCTCCGTCTATAACTTTCACGCTTTTATCTACGACTACGTTGAACTGTCGATCCATGTTAGAAGCCAAGTGACTGAGACTAGAGGCCGCGTCTTTCACATTGCTTATGGCCAATTTCATATCCTCTTGAACTTTATCGTCTCCTAAAAAATCGTTAAAATTTCTCACTGCTTCATCCAGTCTAGTAAGAGTTTGATCAGCCGCTATCATCATCTCGTCTATCGAAATAGGAGCGATACCGACGGCGCAAGGCTCAGTCCAAGGAGTCGCGGAACGATAATCGCACGGCTTCAATATTTTCCCGTCTCGCGGAATTATCTCAAGCCACTTATCTCCCATTAAATTAGACGAAATAAAAAAGCCGGAGGTCTCCGTCAAAACTTCCTTATCGCTATTCAGCATAATGGTCAATCGAACCATATCCTTATATTTTGAAGGCTCGTTATGAGAAATTACTACGACTGAAATAACCTTTCCGACTTTTACTCCGGCCTTTAATACCGGAGCTCCGATTTGAAGCCCGGCCACTTGCTTAAACACGATAAAATAAGGAGTTCCGATCTCTTCCTTCTTAAAAACCCCCATAAAATTCATTACAAAAACAAAGAGAATAATTGCCACGACAACCGTAAAGCCAACTTTTACAGACGTTCCTACCATAAACAACACCTCGCTGCAAATATCACATTTTCACCGGACCTTTAGAATTGCCTTCTATAAACTGACGCACTACCGGATCTTGAGATTTTGAAAATTCATCCGGAGAACCGATTAATAAAAATTTGCCTTTATAAAGCAAAATAATTTTATCGGCTATAGCATATGCGCTCTTTAAGTCATGAGTTACGACAATAGAAGTCATATTAAAAGTCACTTTTAAATCGTTTATCAAATCGTTTATCACGCTAGACATAATCGGATCTAGACCGCTTGTAGGTTCATCGTATAATATCAATTCAGGATTAGTGACAATCGCCCGGGCTATACTGGCTCTCTTTTGCATGCCTCCTGAAAGCTCAGACGGGAATTGGTTTTCAGTTCCGTCTAAACCTACTATATGAAGAGCTTTCAAAACTCTTTCTTTAATCTCGGCTTCGGGAATCTTAGTATTTTCGCGTAATCCGAAAGCTATATTGTCCATAATAGTCAAAGAATCGAAAAGAGCCGGGGATTGAAAAACCATACCGATCTTTTTCCTGAGATTATCTAAAGCTCTACCCTTCAAATTGGCTACGTTAGAGCCGTTTATCAATATTTCTCCGGACGTGGGAGACAATAAACCTATAACGCATCGTATCAAAGTGCTTTTACCCGCTCCGGACAATCCCATAAGCACGAGAGTCTCGCCTTTTGGAAGCGTCACGCTCACGCGATCTAAAATAGTTCTTTCTCCTCTTTTTAAAAGCAAATTTTTTACTTCAAGGAAAAATTCGTTTTTATTCTTTTCATTAGTCTTACTCAATTGCCAAAATTAACACTTTCCAAATTCGTTAAATAATAAAAAATTCAAAAATTCAGCCGTTAAAACCAAGCCTAAAAAAATTCCGATATCTAAGGAAAATTACGAACTGCGATAAAACGTTCGGCTTGTCAAAAGCTATCTGCAGAAACCGCTAAGCAGCGACTCGAGCTTAAAACGGCCGAGGCGCGTTTAACCTCAATCAAAAACGGCTCGAAAAGACGACGATAAAAATTACAAAGAAAAAATTATAGAAGACAATAAATAATTCGTTATAAACACTACGATTATCGAATAAACTACCGATCCTGTCGTCGCTATTCCTACTCCCGCTGCTCCTCCTTTAGTAGTCATTCCCTGATAACATCCAATCAAAACGACTTCTATAGCAAAAAAAACAGATTTATACAAGCCGCCCAAAAAATCTTCCATAAAAAGCATGTTTTTTATACTGTCCGTATATAAAGATAAATCTATGCCGGCTAAAATATTTGCGACGACTCCTCCTCCTAAAACCCCGGCGCAATCTGCAAAAAGCGTAAGTATAGGAAAAAGAACTACGCAAGCTATCAGCCTCGGAACTACTAAATATTTCACGGGACTAACTGCCATTACTTCAAGAGCGTCAATTTGTTCCGTGACTTTCATAGAGCCGATTTCAGCCGTGATAGCCGAACCGGCTCTACCGGCTACGACTACGGCCGTAAGCATAGGGGCGAGCTCTCTGCACATCGCTATAGCGACTCCGCCTCCGACAAATTTACCTAAACCATATCTTACGGCAAGCTCCGCAAGCTGAAGAGACACTACTGCTCCGGCGAAAAAAGTCGTAACGAACACAATAAATATAGAATTGACTCCAAGCAGCGCCATTTGTTGTATAGTAAGCTTTAGCCTTATATCCAGTCTAAATATCCACATTACGGCGTTGAATAAAAGGATAACTATGCCTCCTATATACTCAAAAACAGCTAATGTCTTATCGCCGACTCCGCCAAAAAATTTTATAAGTAAATCTTTCATTTTACGCTTTCTGAATGTTTAAGAAAATCTGCAGTAAAACCGAATAACCTCAATCTCAGTAAGCTATTTCCCGGTTTTGTCAGATTTGCTTGGTTCCTTGTCATATACGTTCAAATTTTCTCCGGTAGGCTGAGAAGGCTCAACCTCGGGATTTACAACCGAATTAACCGTCTCCATTGATTCTAAAACCGCTGATTTGATAGGTTTTTTATTGTTTAATCCATCTAAAAGAGAAGAACCTAAAGCTTTTAAAACAGATTCGTAATTATCCATAGAAGGTTTAACGCTTCCCTTACCCATAAGAGTTAAAAAAGTTCTTATTCCCGGATACTTCTCTAAAAATTGAAAATAATTGGGAGACAAGGTCACCTGTTTATTCGCAGGCAGCGCAGGAGAAGCTAACGCCAATTTCTGAAGCTGGGGGAACTCCGTCAGATAATATATAAAAAACCAAGAATTTTCTCTATCCAAAGAAGTTTTATTTACCATAGCCAGAGTCGTTAAAACAATATTTCCCACCGAATTTTTACCGCTCCATCTGGCGACCTTAAGATTAGGTCTGGTTGCCGAGGCCTGAATAAAATCTTCCGGAGAACCTATAAAAATAGGAGACTTCGTCACGTCTTCAGCCTGCGCTATTTTATGGGTATGAAGCAAATCATATAAGTAAAAAAGAGACAGCTCCGCATTTTTCCCGTCTATACCCTCTTTTTGCAAAGTATATTCCGGATCTTCCGCTTGACAAAGGAACATCATATAGAAATACGCGAAGTCTTTGGCCGATTTTTCAGCCGGTATAAAAAAACCGTAAATCCCTTTTTCCGAATCGGTAAGTTTTTTAGAATACTCATAAAGTTGAGACCAGTCGCTCGGAGGAGTTTTAAGTCCTTCTTCCGCAAATGCGTCGGCGTCGTAAACCAAAGCGTAATTATAAGCGAAATAAGGCATTGTCCAAAGCGCGTCGTCAAAACATGCCGCTTTCCATAAAGGCGGGTAAGTATCCATTTTAAGAGCTACTTTGACAGATTTTAACAAACTATCCTCTACCGGAACTATTTTCGAAGCGTCTTTCAATTCCTCCTGCCAAGAAGAATCGATAGCGGCTATATCCGGAAGGACTGCTGGATCTGAAGTTAAAAGAGCCGAATGAAGTTCTTCCATATTAGCAAATTTTTTAATTTCAATCGTAATACTTGGATTTTTCTCCATATACTGAGCGGCAAGCTCGTCTATAACCGACGCCTGGGAATCAGGCAATGCGTGCCAAAATACTATCGGGTTAGCTAACGCCGCGCGTTGGCATAAAAGAACAACTATAAAAAACAGTATTAAAAATCTTAATCTTTTTACCATATAAAAATCCTCCTAAAAACTATAAAAATCACGATACGAAAAAAGCAAAATATCTACGGTTCTTTTTCAGCATTTCCTCTAAGAGTCATCGAAATAGCGAAATCGTTCGCTTCAACCTTACAAACGATTCTGTATATTCCCGGAGGAACTCTTTTCCCGTTTTGATAAGCCTGAGGCCAAACTCCGGAAAAAATTTTAACCTCTTTAGGCTGAAGAGTAATTTTATGAGGTTGAGCGACAGAGTTTTTATACTTAGAATATTTCCATATCAAAGTAGGAAATTTAAAAAACAACCAATCGTCCTCTCTATAAACCCAAAAATCTACTTCCTCCGAATAAGGAAAATTTAGAGTGACGGGTTTATTTGAAGTATTCTGAATTTTCATCCTCAATTTTACAGGTTCGCCAAAATGATATTTTTCCTGTTCCATTTCCAGCCTGAAAAGCAGATAATCTAAATCGGCGCTGGCTTTATTTATAAAAGGCTGGGATCTCGATATCGTATATCTTATCACTCCGAGCGTAATTAAAGCGATAATCAAAAAGGCGACGGTAATAGTAAGAGGATTAACGGGTAAAGTAAATTTTGTCTTTTTTTCAAATTTAGTTCTGGCCAAAAACTATATCCTCATACGGAACATATTTAAAATAGAGAAGAAGAAATTACACCTTGACTATTCAACAGAAATAAGTTATATCCTTTAGTAAGATGATTTTAAAAGGAGGATCTAATGTCGTTAAAAAATATGACCGTATTTTGCGCGGCTTTGTGCTTTTTTTTATACTGCGTCTCTTCTCAAGTCGGCGCACAAACCCAAAACGCTTTTGATAACCCTATAGTAGTTAACGTGGAGAACGGAAAAATTTTCGTCAATAAAGGTTTTTATGAAAATATAGGAAATGATCAGACGTTTACGGTAACGCGCGGAAATAAAACAATAGCAAAACTCAAAGTCATCGAGCTATACGAACATTACTGTATATGCGAAATTTCTGAGACAAACGGGCAAAGCGCGGTTGAAAAAGGCGACATTGCGCGCATAGACGCTAAAGAGGACAAAAAAGACACAAGTCGGCGGCAGTTATCTAAAACGACGCTAACGACAGATAAAGAAGAACATAAAAAGATAAATCGGAAGGAAGCTGAACAAAGTATCGCGAGTCAGAAAAAAGAAGAACAGTTAATAAGAGAAGCCAAGAAAAGAGAAGAACAGCTGAAAAAAGAAGCTGAAGCGGCTGAAAAGAAAAGACTCCAAGAACGCGAAGAACGAAAACAGCAAATACAAGACGAATATATAGAAGAACTCGCTGACTGCACTAGAGTCGTGTCGTTCAACAAACGCTCGGGACCAACTCTTTTTCCTAATCCTATAAAACTTCTTCAAGGATATTCCCTTTACAGATATCTCGAATACACCTTTGACGCCGGAAGCTACAACTGGGCCGGAGGAAGATGGATTTCTGTTCCTAATATGATATACGGAATGGCAACCAACCTAACTCATGACAATCACAGAGCTAACAAAGCGGCTAAAAAGGACGCTAATATAGATATAGAAATTCTATTTTATACTCCCGAGTTAATAAGATCGCAAGCCAGAATGTTCGCGGCAAAAGACGATCAACAGGATAATTACGAACAAGTTCAAGCAATTGCGAACGGACTCAGGCAGCAGCTGGAACTTGACGCTTACGCCGTATTTCAGGTCACAATCTCCAACAAAAACTCGGACGTGCCTATTCAATTAGCTCCTTTTAAATGGAAAATGAGTTTAATCACTTCTTCGAACGAACAAATAAAAGCGGTAAAATACGACGAAGCTTTAGATAAAACTCTTGGGCCAAACCAAACGACTTACGGCAACGTTTACTTCCCTTTGACAGACTCTCAAGGCGTACAATTAGGAATCCAAAACGTTAAAGTAAAGCTTGAATCTATACTAGACAAAAAAATCGAAATAAGTTGGTTAGACGAGAAAGGACGGCCAAAAACGCCTGCAAAATCATCAAAGAAAAAAACAGGTTACTCTTCTTCTAAAGATTCCGACGCAGAAGAAGACGACGCTCAGACTAGAAAGCAGCGTTTCAACGAACGATATAATAACGATACGTATAATAGAAATAGAAGATAAAATAAAACAAATTCCCGGCGATGTTTATTAATCGAATTCGAATATCAGGCTTCAGAAATATCAAACCCTGCGTTTTTTCCCCCTCTAAAGGAATCAATCTTTTCACGGGCGAAAATTCTCAAGGTAAGAGCAGTTTTCTCGAAGCCGTTTCTTTTATTGCCAACGGGCGTTCCTTCAGAACGTCAAGGGACGAAGATATGATAAATTACGACGCCGAAGCGGCCGTAGTCGAAGCGGAGATCTGCCAATCCGATAAATTTGTCAGAATTAAAGCCGTAGTGGCCAGAAAGCCTAACGGCGTTATAAAAAATATTTCGCTAGAAGGCAAAACCGTCAAAGCTCTGTCTGAATTCGTTGGCAAAATAAGTAACTCTATATATTCTCGAGACGATATAAACGTCGCGATAGGTTCTCCGGCAGCGCGCAGATATTTTATAGATCGTCTGCTCTCATTTTCAGATCCTTTATATCTTCAATCGCTGAAACGATATGAACATGCTATGAAACAAAAAAATCAAGCTCTTAAAAGCGCGCATTTAAACGAAGATCTTTTGGACATACTTAATCTGCAAATGAGCGAATATGCGTCGGAGATCCAGTTAGCCAGAACTAAAGCGGTTTCAATCTTATCTGAAAAAGCCGAAAAGCTTTATAATCGCCTATTCGAAACCGAAATTCATATGTCGGCGAGATATGCGCCAAGCGTCCATTCTTCGGCCACAGATAAAAATATCCTTAAAAACGAAATAGCTTTGGCTTTCAAAAAAGCCGCAGGCTATGAAAAAGCCCGCAAATTATCTTTATTGGGACCTCATAGAGACGATTTTTTGATATATATAAACAACCGCCCGGTAAAATTTTACGCGTCTCAGGGGCAACAAAAAATAACAAGTTTAATATTTAGACTTGCAGAATCCATTATTATCAAAGAATCGACAAATACTTCTCCCATCATATTTATGGACGACTGTTACTCTGAACTTGACGATATGCGCAGAATAAAACTGACGGAATATCTAGCGGAACAAGGCCAAACTTTTATAGCTTCCGGCGAAAAAACGGACGAACGATTAATTGCGTCCAAATATCAAATAAAAAACGGGGAAATAATCGATGAATTCAATCCCGACAGAATATCTAAAAAATAGAAACGTTTCGCGAGTTAAAAGAGAAGGCTCCTTCGAAAAAATAGGTTATATATTCTCCAAACAGGCAGAAGAAGCAAGAGATTTAATGAGGTGCGTAATCATAGCCCAAAAATGGCCTACGTGCGCAGGCCGCGAAGTTAACCGAAAGACTGCGATAAGCGGTTTTGCCACAGGCAAATTATTTATTAAAACATTTAACGCAACCTGGGCCGCTAACTTAACGGCGATGAAAAAATTTCTTCTCGACAAGCTGAACAAGGAAATAAAGCCGTTTGAAGTAAAAGATCTAATTTTTACTCCGGCATATCCGCTTAGAAAGCCTCAAGAACCCAAAATACCGCCTAAAGAATATTCTTTGACTAAAGAAGAACTTCTAATAATTGAAGAAAAATCGTCTTACGTCAAAGATTATGATATAAGACAAGCGTATCAAAAATTTATAAAACGCGATACGCTTTGGAAGAAGGAAAAAATTGATAAAGGAGGAAGCGTTTGTCCGCTATGCGGATGCGTTCATGAAGAACGAGGCGTATGCGTAGTTTGTAAAGCTCACATAGCGACGCTGAAAAAATACGTCTGACAAAAAGAAACGTTAAAGGAGTCGTTATTATATTATGAAGGAATTTACGGTTGCGGGAATACAAATAGCCTATAACGCTGACAACAAAAGCAAACTGATAAAAAAAGCCGTCGAATATCTAAAAAAAGCTAAGGGAGAATATAACGCGTCCCTCGCTGTTTTTCCGGAATCGATCACGACCGGTTTCAATCCCGGAATGAAACCGGAAGAATTCTACAAAGAGCTTGACTCTATACCGGGCAGAGACACTGAACAAATACAGGAAGCGGCGCGTGAACTCGACTTATGCGTTTTATGGCCGATTTATGAAAAAGGTCCCGAAGGAATAATTTACAATTCGGCGGCTCTTTTCAACGGCGACGGAAATCTTGCCGCAAATTATAGAAAAACCCATCCATTCCCCACGGAACGCTTAGAAGGCGGAGGATGGACTACTCCCGGCAACGAAACGACAGTATGCCAGCTCCCGTTTGCAAAAGTAGGAATAATAATATGTTACGACGGAGATTTTCCCGAGTTATCAAGAATTTTAGCTCTCGACGGAGCCGAAGTAATACTTCGGCCGTCCGCGCTTATGCGAAGCTTTGAAATCTGGGAGCTGACGAATAAAGCGAGAGCGTATGACAATCATGTTTATATGGTATCGGTAAACGCCCTGGGTAAAGACAGAGGAGGCTCACTTTGCTTCGGGCACAGTATGATAGTAAGTCCGGTGGCTCAGACTCTAGCTCTGGCGAGATGCTCGGAAGAAATTATATACGCTTCTCTATCTCCTGATCCTATAAAGCATATATCATATGGAAGCGACGCTATACAAAAATTTGATCATATTGAAGATAGAAACGTTGGCGTCTACGGAACAATATTAAGAGAAGGGCGTTCCGCGTTTGAGCCTGCGGAAAGAATCCCTTATAAAAAATAATATAAGTTTTACGACATACGAGGCTGAGGAAAATTCCTCAGCCTCGTATGTCGTAAAACTTATTCGGAGACGATCAATTTAACGGTTCTAAATCCTTCCGCTTCTATAATAACGCTTCCAAAAAACGGCATAAGCTTAAATTCAGGCCCTACCCTAACCTCGTCGACTTTAACAAGTCCTCTTGAAAGCAGCTGTCTGGCTTCCTTTTTCGTTTCGGCAATCGAAGACTCGACTAAAAGATTTATAATAAGCAAACCGTCTATGGGAATTTCGGAAGGAGCTATTGAAATAATTTCCACCCGTCTATAAGACCTCCTTTTCAAACGACTCCCAAAATTAACGGTTTGCGTTTAACTTCACAATCGCTTATAGTTAAAGAATTCCGCAATCTATCCAAAACTTTATTGCCTAAATCTTCGCATGACGCATGAACGTCGGCTATCAAATCGCCCTTATTAATTTTATCTCCTACTCTTTTATAAAGGATAAGGCCAACGGAAGGATCTATTGTATCTTCTTTTGTAAGTCTGCCGGCGCCTAAATCTCTGGCGGCAATCCCCAGCTCCAAAACGTCTATCGATTTAAGATAACCGTCGCTCTCTGCCTTCAGAGATTTTACGATTGGAGCTTGCGGAAGAAGAGAAAGGTTATCCAACGCTTCTGAAGAACCGGCCTGAGCTTCAAGAAGCTCGCGCATTTTTTCTTTAGCCTTACCGCTTTCCAAGGCATCTTCCGCCATAGCCAAAGCGTCTTCGAACGATTCCGTCAGACCGGCCATAACTATAAGATGCGCGGAAAGCGCGACGGAAATTTCTCTCAAAGCGCTGTCCTTACGCTTGCCCGAAAGAATTTCGAACACTTCTTTAACTTCAAGAGCGTTACCTATATGGGTATTTAAGGGTTGATCCATATCCGTTATAACGGCTCTTGTTTTCTTTCCCGCAAGGCGCCCTATATCGACTAACGCCTCGGCAAGCTTAAACGCTTCCGGAAGAGTTTTCATAAAAGCTCCGCCTCCGGCTTTAACGTCAAGAAGAATAACGTCGGCTCCGGAAGCCAATTTCTTAGACATTATCGAACCTGCTATAAGAGGAATTGAATCCACGGTCGCAGTCACGTCGCGCAATGCGTACATTTTTTTATCTGCAGGAGCTATATCTCCGGTAGAACTTATAACGGAAAGGCCAATACGCTTTACCTGCTCTATAAACTCCGATTCAGACAGCGACGTTCTATAACCTGGTATAGATTCTAATTTATCGATAGTGCCTCCCGTATGTCCAAGGCCTCTTCCGGACATTTTAGCAAATTTTAATCCCACTGCGGCCACTATAGGGCCTATAAGTAAAGTCGTAGTATCTCCTACTCCGCCGGTACTATGCTTGTCAACTTTTATTCCATCAATGGAAGACAAATCGACTTTATCCCCTGACTCTGTCATTGCTACCGTTATATTTTTCGTTTCCTCGTCAGTCATGCCTTTAATAAAGACAGCCATCAGAAACGCGCTCATCTGATAATCCGGAATCAACCCTTTAGTATAGCCGAACACCATATATTCAATCTCGTCTTTAGAGAGAACTCCGCCGTCTCTTTTCTTCATAATAATGTCGTAAGGGGTCATAACAGTTAGCTCCTCCTATATTCTTACATTCTCGACACAATTTGACGAGTTAAACGTTTAAAAAACGGCTTTACCGATTCAGCCGCATCCAATACTTCTTTATGATCCGCAGCTTTGCCGGGAATAAAAATATTCGTTATGCATGATATTCCTACAACTCTCATTCCGCAATGAACGGCGGCTATTACTTCCGGAACGGTAGACATACCTACGGCGTCTAATCCCCATCTTTGAAACATTCTCAATTCAGCCTGAGTTTCATAACTTGGCCCGGTCAAGCCTAAATAAACTCCCTCATGCACTCGATATCCTAACTCTGCGGCGCATTTAACGGCCAGAGCTCTGTAATCCGGATCATAAGCTTTGCTTAAATCAGGAAATCTTGTGCCAAAATAATCGTCGTTAGGACCAATAAGAGGATTAGTTCCCATCATATTTACATGGTCAGAAATCACCATCAAATCTCCAGGGACAAAAAGAGGGTTTATCCCGCCTGCAGCGTTAGTGACAAAAAGCTTCGTAATGCCAAGTTCGCGCATAACTCGTATACAAAAAACGACCTGTTCCATAGAATAACCTTCATAATAATGCCATCTGCCCTTTTGAATAAGCACGTTTTTACCTTCCATTTTTCCAATGACAAGACATCCCGAATGCCCTTTAACAGTAGAAACAGGAAAATTAGGAATTTCTTGATAATCTATGGATATCGGATCCTCAACTTCTTCGGCAAGAACTCCAAGTCCAGATCCAAGAACCATTCCAACTTCAGGCAAAACGTCCAGCTTTGCCTTTATGAAACTTGCGCTCTCTTTAACTTTATCTCTCAATGTCTTCATATAAAGTTCTCCTTAGCTAAAATTGTTTTAACGTATGCCGGCAGTTTTATCCCAGCTAAACCTCTTTTAAAATGGCCAGAGAAAACATACGCTCTTACGAGTTAACGTCAAAATTGAAAAATATTATTTTATTTATTATTTTCGCTTTGTTATTTTTGCATTCCTGTTAAATAAAACAAGCTTCCGGAAAGTTCGAAAATTCAAAAAAATAAAAAAATACGGCATACAAAACGCCGTAAACAAGGAAATATCATCTTTAATATAAAAATTAAAAAATTAAAATATACTGAAAATTAAAAAATTAAAGGTTCAAATATCCAGTCAAATATGTCTAAAAATTACATATCAAACGCTATACGAATAAGCTTATTGATTTTGTTCAGCTCGTCGATTTTTTTATTATCTGCTCTCAGCGTTTACGCTCAAAATAAAAAAACGAAAAATACCGACGGTCAAGAACAGTATGTGCTAGAATTAATAACAATAAAAGATCCCAAAGAAATAGATATTCCGGCTCCGCCCGAACTTGACGAAATTTTAAGTTTAACGGCGCAACAAGCGGCCGATATAGCTATGAGATTCCATCCTGAAGTAAATATCGCGAAATATTCTCAAAAATATTCTCAAGGCAATATCCAAAAAATAAAATCTGCCTTATATCCTAACTTATCCGGAACCCTAGAATATATGGGTTACTCTCCATCAGCCGGTTCAAACCCGTCCGGAAGCAGTTCAAGCTCGCAGTATTCGTATTACTCTCCCGGCTTATCGCTTTCCCAGCTTATCTACGACGGCAAACATACTAAATATCTAATCGAGCAAGCCAAAGCCGAAGAGCGAGCCGCTTGGGGGGCTTTTCTCGCTTCGATTTCAGACGCCGCGTTTAACGCTAAATCGGCATATTATAATTATCGAAGGCTTCTATATCTTGTAAAAGTATATGAACTTAATCTTGAAAATCAAAAAGCTCATATGAAAATGGCCGAAGAACGCTACAACGCCGGAGTAGGACTGCCGTCGGACGCGGTCAGGACGCAGGCTGCGGTCTCGGAAGCGGCGTATAATTTAACTCAAGCGAGAACGGAAGCTAACGTAGCTAAAATAGCTTTGGCTAAAACGATGGGCATAGATCCTCGAACTCCCTTGGAAATAACGGACGATCAAGAAGAAGAAATCCAATTTCAAACGTTTGAAGAACTTTGCTGTCAAGGTTTACAAAATAGACCGGAAATACTAATAGCAACCACTGAAATGGAAGCCGCGGAATATCAAATAAAAGCGGCCAAAACACTAAATAATCCTTCTATACGCGCTCAAGCGGAATGGATTGGACGCGACAGGCGTTTAGGAGGACAATATAATTACCTTCAAACTAACGTAACGCTAAACGTACCTATTTTAGACGGAGGAAATAAAGCGGGAGAAATCACTCAAGCTCAAGCCAATTTTAATATGGCGTATGAAAGACGACGCCAGACAGAGCAAGATATTATTGAGGAAATATCTCAAGCATATTTAGAGCTTGAAAACGCAAAACAATCGCTGGAAACTTCAAAAAACGCGGTAAAAAGCGCTAAAGAAGCGCATAGACTGGCTGAAGGCAGATACATTGCCGGAGTCGGAATACTTTTAGACGTACTTGACGCGCAAAACACGCTGCTTAGAGCCGAAAGCAACGTAATAACAGCGGAATCTAATTTAAATACTGCTAAGGCCGCCTTAAAAAAAGCGATCGGACTTACGCGTTAAAGTATATTTATAAATAGACTAGCAGTCGCGATTATTTTCTAACGTTAAACGCCTAACGGATAATTTCAAATACTCTAAATCGCTGTCTATTCCTATATATTTCCTGCAAAGATTTTTAGCGGCTACGCCGGTGGTAGAGCTTCCGCAGAAAGGATCTAAAACTACGTCGTAAGGTTTGGTAGAAGCTTTTATTATTCTGTCTAAAAGATAAAGAGGTTTCTGAGTAGGATGTTTTCCCTCAGTTTTTTCTTTTTGAGGAGTCAACGTTCCTTCCCAAACGTCTTTCATTTGTTTTCCTCCGTTTTCAGACTTCATCAAAGCATAATTGAAAACATGCTTAGCCTTTTTATCGTTTTTACGAGCCCATAAAATAGTTTCGGTACTATGAGTAAAACATCTGCAAGCTAAATTCGGAGGAGGATTCGTCTTTCTCCATGTAATATTGTTTATTATTTTAAAACCTTCTTGCTCTAAAGCCATTCCTATACTGTAAATATTGTGAAGCGTCCCGCTTATCCATATGCTCCCGTCCCTCTTAAGAACTTTTCTGCAAGCTCTAATCCAAATTCGGTTAAATTCATGCTTTTTTTCTAAATCAGCCCCTTCGTCCCAAACTCCCTTATTAACCGAAACCATTTTTCCTGCTTGACAGGTTACGCCTCCATTGCTCAAAAAATAAGGCGGATCCGCAAAAATCATATCTATGGACTCAGGACGTATTATATCCAGGCAAAGCGCCGCGTCGCCCAAAATAAGAATCTCGGATGAAGAAATATAAAAAGGATTAGTATCATTCAGAAAAAAAGAAAGCATAAATATATATAGAACATCAAGTATATAAAGAAGCTTAATATAAGCCTAAAATCTCAAAAAGCAAAAATCAAGGGCAAAACGCTCTTCTTATATATTTGACAAACTGTTTTTTAAAATAAAAAGCATGATTTTTATTAGATACATAACGTCCGTACAAAGACGAATAAATAGGATGATATCGCCCGCAAAGCGACTTTGCGTCTTTGCTTCTTATTTGAATATGCCTGCCGTTAGAAGTATGTATAAACCCGTCTTTTCCTGATTCTACATGACGTTTTAACTGCGAGCATATCGAATAATAATCTTCGGCCCAAATTTCATAAAGTTCAGAGTAAACCGGCATCGACAAATCTACGTGAATAGCGGGTAGAAACATCCATTCGCTAGGTTGTCCATCTTTGCAAACCGGAACGTATAACATATTGCTAATCTTTTTAAAAAGATACGTGTCTTTAAAAGGATAGACTTGAAGAAGATCGTCGATCATGCCGCTAATTTGAGCGATAAAAACTGTTTCTTTAGGATTGCCAAAAGAATCGCATTTATTGGTTTTAAGCTCTCCGTCTTCAAAATCCAAACCGCAATTAGAAAGCCTCATACCCAAAGCAAGCTCCAAAAGCTGACCTGTTTTTCCCTTGTTTTTAACGATTAATTCCATATCCTCAGCAGAAAAAAGGTCTCCAAACGGAACGTTAGATATTTTATTCAAAACTTTGTAAGCCGTTTTTAACTTCATGTATTAAGTCTGAAACTACGCCTTAAAATTATTCGACCGGTTGGCTCTCACTCTTAAAAGCAAAATCCTCCGTTTACGGTTTAAAAAAACCGAACGCAATCCGTTGCGCGCGCCCACCCAGAGAGCCCTCCGGGAATTCTTATCCGATCTCTATTAATGAAGCCGAAATCCTTGCCACGTCCGCAAAAGCAAAAACAATATTGCTCTACTTCAAAAAACTTCGTCGCATTATCCTGAAAAGGTTTCGCGTAATCGGCGAAAAAAGCCGCTCCTTCGCGCGCCATCGAAGAAAGGGATAAAACTTCAAGCTACATATTCGTCGTATTCGTCGGCAAATTCTTGAGCAAAACAGATCTTAAAATCTCAACCTTCTTAATAAGAAAAAACGCTTTAATATATTACTCCTACTCGCAAAATTAAGAGATATTGGTTAGTTATACCTATAACTTTTAACAAGACCTTCGCACAGAATTTCAAATCCGTCGATCATAACGAAACACATCATTTTGCAAGGCAAAGAGAATCCCATAGGAGAAAGCATAAACATACCCATGGACATAAGAGTCGCAGCGACTATCATATCTATGCATAAAAAAGGCAAATATATGATAAAACCGATATAAAAGCCCGTTTTCATCTCGCTGATCATAAAAGCCGCAAGAAGAATATGAAAAGGAGGATCCTTTAAAGTCTTTTCAAACTTTTGAGAAGCGGCGGATAACGTTCTGACGTATTTTCCTCCTTTCTTAACATACTTGGCTTTATCTCCAGAGTTTGCATGATCCGGCTTAATGCCCGATAAACTTATAAAAAGTTTTAAATCGTTAGTTCTCGTATTTTTCCTCATAAAATCAAGAACGGGCCGACTAAGCCTTTGAAGGAAGACGGAATAAGTTATACGTTTAGCTAAAAAAGGCTCGTAAGCCTCTTTCTCAACTCTCGTCATAACCGGAGCCATTACGAACAAAGTAAGCATTAAGCCTAATCCGACCCAAAGCTGTTTAGGAACTCCCCTGCTTAAACCTAAATTGCTTTTCAAAAAAGAAATAATTATACTGATTCGTATAAACGACGTGCAGCAGATAAAAAGATAAGGAAGAACAGTAAGCATAGACAAATAAAGCAAAATCTGCAAAGTCATAGGCACAGGCTCGCTCTGCATCGCGTCCATATCCACTTTAACGGAAGGCATGGCAAAACCCGAATCGAAGCCTGATTGAGCCCAAGCCTCCCCTAACGATAACAGCGACGCCGCTAAGACGAATAAGAATATTTTAAATATATACTTTTTCGGATCTGCTCTCAATACTAAACTTACTCCTCTATAAATTTAAAATATTTTGTCTTTCAACCAATTTGTCAATTCAGATATTGAAATCCTGTCCTGTTTCATTGAATCTCTGTACCTTACCGTAACTTGAGAATCGTTAAGAGTCTCAAAATCAACGGTTACGCAATAAAGAGTGCCAATCTCGTCTTGACGGCGATAACGCTTGCCGATGCTGCCTCTTTCGTCATATTCGCAGGGACATATTCTAGATATGTCGGCGAAAAGCTTTTCCGAAACGCTAATCAGCTCCTGTTTTTTAGAAAGAGGAAGAACGGCAGCTTTTATGGGAGCAATATCGGCAGAGAAACGCAAAACCGTTCTAACGTCCGGTTTCCCTTTGTCATTAGGGACTTCTTCCTCGTCGTACGCGTCGGTCAAAAAGGCTAAAGCAGCGCGATCCGCTCCGGCGGAAGGCTCTATAACGAAAGGCAAGAAATGCTCGTTTCTTTCTTCGTCAAAATAAGTCAAATTTTCGCCTGACGAAGACTGATGACATTTTAAATCGTAATCGCCTCTAGAAGCTATGCCTTCAAGTTCGGACCACCCCCAAGGGAAATTATATTCGACGTCCTTGCAAGCTTTAGCGTAATGCGCAAGCTCAGATTTATCATGTTCTCTCAAACGCAAATTTTCAGGCTTGACGCCATGCTCTATATACCAATTATACCTCTCGTTCACCCAATAATCAAACCATTTGTCCGATTCGTCCGGACGGCAAAAGAATTCTATTTCCATCTGTTCAAATTCTCTAGTACGAAACGTAAACTTACCCGGAGTTATTTCGTTTCTAAAAGATTTGCCTATTTGAGCTATTCCAAAAGGAAGTTTTTTTCTCGTAGAATTAGCCGCGTTTTTAAAATTAACGAAAATGCCCTGAGCGGTTTCAGGACGCATATAAACGATAGCGGAAGCGTCCTCAAGAGGTCCCATAAACGTTTTAAACATCAAATTAAATTGACGAGCCTCGGTCAATTCTCCGCCGCACTCCGGACAAACGGAAGTATTAAGCTCGTCTGCTCTAAACCTTTTCTTACAAGATTTACAATCGACCATAGGATCCTGAAAACAGTTAACATGCCCCGACGCTTCCCAAACCTGAGGATGCATTAAAATAGCCGCGTCTAACCCGCACATATTCATTTTTGTTTGAACGTTGTCGATCCACCAGGCTCTTTTAACGTTATTTTTAAGCAAAACGCCTAAAGGACCGTAATCCCAACAGCTCGCAAGCCCGCCATATATTTCGGAACTAGGAAATACGAAACCTCTCCGTTTTGCAAGAGATACGATTTTATCCATTTTACCGCCAAGGGATACAGAAGAAGTATTGACGCTCATAAAACTCAACTCCCAAAAATAAAATTAACTAACTATATTTACATAAATTTACATAGAACGAACTTTACCGTCGTTAAAGACCTTCACTATTCTAGGGCTTAAAATAAGCTTTTTCAAACCGTCTATAGGTATTTCTGCAGAGTAAGCGTTTATTATATATAAATCGTCTTTAACTTTTCCTCCGACAGACTTAACTAAATCGTAATCGGCTTTTTTCAAACCGTCCGGAGTCTGAATTATAACGTTAAGCGGCGTATATTTGTCTCCGTTAAGCTTAAGCATAATATCTGCGTCTACTTTGGATTTTAAAAGAGAATACTCGTCCATATTAAAAACTCTCCTTACGTAGCCTGCTTATCTTATCGCGTAAAATAAGCCTCCGGCACAAAACATAAAACTCATTATTCCTAAAAATTTACGTCTAATCGTTAAATATTACCGGCAAATCTAATTTCCGTCCAAGATCTAAAACTTTTCGGCAATTTTTAGGATACGTAAAAATAAAACATGATTTTTCAGCCTTTAAAATGCGCCCGAATAAAAAATTAGCGATATACAAAGGATAATCAACGCAATCCGCAGGCCTATCGGTCTTTTCATGCACGGCGCATCTGCCTTCGTCGGTCAGATATGGACACCTGCCTATTAAATGCTTCTTTCCAAAAAATAAAAATCTCCTGTCGCTTATATAAGCTTCGCTTCTCGGAGGTCTCTGCCACCTTGACCTAACTATAGGAATGCCTCTAAAATTAGCGTTATCCCTAAAAGAAACGTTAAGTCTTCCTGAACAACAATTGTCTGGACAAACGCGGCAATATTCGTCGCAAAGTTCTTTTTTCAATTTATCTACGTCTTCGTAAGCTCTGTCTGAAAAAACGCTAATCGCCCGCAAGAGGAATTTCAAATAAATCCTCATTCCACTTTCCGCTTCCTTCAAGATATATCTGCCCCATCCGCACGAATTTGTTATTATAAACGATAGATAAAGGTATAAGATCGCTTTTTACATCCATATATTTTACTAAAATATAATCGCCATCCTCAAAATGGCGAGGCATAGATATAACGAAACATGAAAAATCAAATCGGGACGTTTTATCGTTAATATTTCTATACTTAACTCCGTCTTCCGATACGAGCGGCTCTCCCCAACATCCTCGCATATCCTCGGCGGGCATAACGGCTCTTAAAGAATCGGAAGGCTCTCCTCCCGGATAAAAAACGGCCAACTCACAACCGTCTTTATCCAAAACCTTTACGCAGGCTACGGCTAAATTACTCTTGGCATAAGGAATAGCGAACGTAAAAATAACGTCTAAAGCGTTTATCAAGTCGTTAGAATCATTACCGTCCAACTCGCCGCAGCCTTCCGATTCCACAACCAAAGGCGAGCCTTCGCCAGAAACGGACTGCAAAGTTTCCCGTGGCTCAGACGCAAAAAGAGACGAGGCCAAAAGCACGACGAATAAAATTACGCTAACGGCAAATTTTTTCAACATCAAAAACTCCGGAGATTATTTTTTTCTTTTGTCCGCAGGATCCAAAGAGCCCGACTTATCAAACTTCGGAAAGCCTTTCTTATCAAGGTAATTATGAGCGTCTTCGGACGAACAATAAAGAATATAGTTAGACGCCTCTCCGTTATGGCTCGATTCAAGCTTATAAATATACGGGGATTTATCTACCGGACAGACAGGCAAAGCATTCTGAAAATATTCCGAAGCGAAAACCGACTTATATTCGTCCTCGGTAGGGTATCTTCCGTTATTTTTAAAATAAAATTTTTCTAGCTCTTTAAAAATAGACTTTACGTTAGAAGTACAAACTTTATATTTATGCTCGCATCGATTTTTTACTATAAACGGAATTGAAAGACATAAAATAAGTCCCAACACGGCCGATAAAATAGCCGCTTCTACAAGAGTGAATCCTTTATTTTTCCCAGCAGTCATTACAATCGCCCTCATAATACCCCTCGCCGTATCGTAATTTTTAGTTATTTATCCTTTATATTAAATTCTTTGCTGTCGTCCGCGACAGTATCGAAGGAATAATCATCGGCCTCTTTACTATCCGAAGATTTACTGTCGACGCCCTTAGCTCCGCTGTTTTTTTCCGAAGTTTTGCCAAATTCACTTGACTTTTCCTCCGGAGCTAAATAAATCGGGCCTATCGAATTAGTTATGTCTGAAAAAATTTCAAAGCTTTCGTTTATCCAAGGTTTATAGCCTTTGGCTCTCAACTCCACTTTTACCACTCCGGGTTCCAGGTAATCGGTCATTAAAACAGAACCTTTCCTCTCGCATTGAACCTCGTTATCATTAATAAAAACCTGCGATAAAACAGGCATAACTTCAATTTCAATCACACGCCAAGGCAAACTAGCCAATTCAATATTTCCCATATCTTTGCCGTACGATTCGGCAACTTCAAAATCAGACGATAAAGTCTTAAAATTCAGCTTTTTTATAGAAATTTCATGCTTTCCGCTCTCAATATTTGAAAAGACATACTTATTGCCTTGTATTTCGGAAGGAACTACAGGTTTTCCGTCTATAAATATCTCCGCCCCGTCGACGTTAAGAGTAAAAGAAAGAGTATTTCCTGAAATAGAACTTTCAAGGTTAATTGCTCCTAAATCTACGGTTTGATTTTTCCTGACATCCGCAGAAAAAGTCTCAGATTTATATCCCTCTTTTGAAAACTCAATATCATATTTTCCTTCCGGCAGCGTAAGCGATAGCGCTCCATCCCTATCTTCTACGTCCGTATCTTTACCGGAAATTGAAACTTTTAAATCCTTTAAATCAGATTTAAAAACGACAGATCCAGTTTCTTGAGCTTGCAACATTCCGGTCTTATCTTTGCCCTGAATTATGAAAAAAACTATAGCGGCCACAGCCGCTAAGACGACTGTTAACGCAAAAAAAATAACGACTTTATTTTTTCCGCCTGTTCCAGCTTTCTGCCGAGATTCAATCTGATTAGGATTCTGCGGATACGACTCAGGAGTAGAAAATTCCTTAACATTAAAATCAGTCGAACCCTGCTCTAAAGAAAAGTCATTCGCCCTATCTAATCTGTCTCCTATCGAGTCAGCCTTAATAGGCGGAGAATCGACGTCGCCATCAGAGTCAAAATCTAAATCTATGTCTTCGTCTAATCTTTTAAAACTTCCCAAAATATAACACCTGCCTTTAAAGAGAACAATATACCGGATGTTATTCTTTCCTGCGCTGTAAAGCAAGCAAACCGAACGCCGCCGCTAAAGTAATAATTATCAACAACGGATAATTTATATAAACGCAGGAGACCTGCCTCACATATCCGCTTTCTCGCCTCTCCGAATCGGTAATCCACTCCGCCGAATTTTCAGATTCGTTTATCGAATCCGCATTTGAAGAAGATATTTTAAAGGGCATCTTGATTATTCTTTTTTCCGTGATCATAGCGTCCGAAACCTTGTCGACCAATTTAAAAGCTTCGGAAGTATAAGGAGAATAAGGATTGTTTAAAGGCGATACGGTTTCGGTAATAGTAATTTTTCTAAAAACGAACAAATTAAAATCGGTCGCTTTGCCGGAAACGCTTCCGCAATCTAATTCCGAAAAAGAATCTACGCTATTATAATAATCTTCGAGAGTTTCATATTTCTTGGATATGATAATTTCCGCCTCTTCGTCTTTTCTAAGGTTTTTTATTACTTCATATCCGTCTTTTTCAGCTTCATGCAGCTTCGAATCTATTCTGCCGTCCGAAACTAAAGTTTTTACGTTAAAACTTCTTACCTCAGAACAAGAACCGTCCGAAGCGACGGTCAAAGTATTCGACGATTCTATACAGCCGCTAAGAAACAGGACTATGAAGAAGATAGGAAAAAAAACAAATAAATGTTTCATTTAACTTTCCGCCTCCAACTCAAATGACACATATATCATCGTTACTTAAAAGCAACTGTCCGTATTTTATTTTCTAATACCGGCTAAAGCTAAAAAGCGCTAAAACGCCAACAATCTATACGGATTAATATCAAAACGTTAAACTTCAGAAGAACAATTTACCTTCAGATTCAAAATTTTCAACTGTTCGTCCGAAGGTCTGACAGGAGCTCCGGTTAAAGGACATATAGCCTGGTGATTTTTTGGGAAAGCCAAAACTTCCCTAATACTGTCTTTACCTGCCATAATCGCCGTAAGTCTATCCGCTCCTAAAGCTATGCCGCCATGAGGAGGAGCTCCGTATTCAAACGCAGTCATAAGATAGCCAAACTTCTCGTTAGCTTGCTCTAAGGATAAACCTATCACCTTGAAAAGCCTCTCCTGCAAACTTCTAGAATGAATTCTTATACTGCCGCTGCCAAGCTCGACTCCGTTTAAAACTAGATCGTACGCGTTGGATCTCACTTTAAGAGGCGCGGTTTCCATTAGGCCCTCGTCTTCGGGCACGGGAGAGGTAAACGGATGATGTTCAGCCACTATCCTTTTTGTCTCCGCATCGATAGAAAAAAGCGGAAAATCTACTACCCAAAGGAAATTAAAACGCTCGGAAGGCTCCAATTGAAATTTATCGGCAAGATACAATCTTAATTTGCCTAAAGCTACGGAAATAGAACGAGATTCTCCGGCCGCAAACAGCAACAAATCGTCGCCGCCCGCATTCATTGCTTTTTTAAGTTCGTTAATGCGATCCTCTTTCAAAAATTTCGTCAAAACTCCTTTTGGCGTTCCGGAATTGAAAGCGAGCGCGACAAGCCCGCTAAGACCAAATTCCTTGCCTTTTTCAATTATAGCGTCGCACTCTTTTCGAGAAGAAGAGCCGCGCTTAGGAACTACGATTCCTCTAACTCTTCCTCCGTCTGAAACAGCCGAATCAAAAACCTTAAACCCTGAATCAGAAACGATGTCGGACACGTCTATAATCTCCATAGGAAACCTTAGATCAGGCTTATCCGAACCGTATTTATCCATAGCTTCAAGCCAAGTAAGACGCTTAAAAGGAGCGGCCACGGAATAATCTAACGTCCTCTCAAAAACGAAAGCGATCATACCTTCTATTAGACTTAAAATATTGTCTCTCTCTACAAAGGACATTTCAAGATCAATCTGAGTAAACTCAGGCTGTCTGTCCGCTCTTAAGTCTTCGTCTCTATAGCATCTGGCTATCTGAAAATATTTATCGAGTCCGCCGACCATAAGCAATTGCTTAAATAATTGAGGAGACTGAGGAAGAGCATAAAATTTTCCGGGATGCACTCTTGACGGAACAAGATAGTCGCGCGCTCCTTCGGGAGTGCTGTTCACAAGGGAAGGAGTTTCTATTTCAATAAAATCATGAGCGTCGAAATAATCTCTAACCGCCTTTATAACCTTATGGCGCAATCTAAGATTAGCGGACATTTCAGGTCTTCTTAAATCCAAATATCTGTATTTCATCCTTAGATTTTCATCTAAATTATCCTGATCCATATTAAAAGGCAAAGGCTTAGACGTATTTAATATTTCAAGTTTATCGGCGGTAATCTCTATCTCGCCGGTTGACATCGAAGAGTTGACCATTCCCTCTGGCCTGAGGGACACTGCGCCTTCGACGGAAATCACATATTCTGGCTTTAGAGAAGAAGCAAGATTAAAAAGTTCAGCGTTAGCATTTGGATCAAAAAAGACCTGAGTCATGCCGTATCTGTCTCTAATATCTACGAAAACAAGACCTCCAAGATCTCTCCTTTTATTAACCCACCCGGAAAGACAAACATGCTTTCCTGCGTCTTTTCCGCATAACTCCCCGCATGTGTGCGTTCTAACGTAACTCATTTACAAACCCCTTCTTTATTAAAAGTATCCTTTATTTAGTTGGTTAACTTCATTTTAATTTTTCTACTTTCAAGGCTTTTTTGCCTGCCTATATATCAATTAATTCGCCTACTGATTTTAAGATTTCTTCTACGGCAATCTTAAAATCAGTTTTTTTCAAAATTTTGGACTTAATTTTCCAAGGAGCCCACTGGGAGGAACAATGTTCAAAAGTTGAAGCTTCATACAGGCATACCGGCGGAGTTTGCATCGCCGCGGCACAATGCAAAGCCCCGGTGTCGGTAGTTACCAAAACCGAACACTTTGATATAACCGCGGCCCAATCTGAAAAGGAATAATCCCCGGCGAATATCACGTCTTCGTTCTTTAAAAGTTTCTTCAAACTGACGGCTAAAGAGTTTTCAAGCTTACCGTAAGTTACAACGATAGACGCGTGAGGAAAACCGCTTTTAAGAGCCTTGACGAGTTCCGCAAGATCCTTTTCAGTCCAACCTCCCGTAAGCCACTTAAAACTTAAATGCACGCCTATAGCGGGCAATTTCGGCAATATGCTTTCAGCGAACTTAAAAGACGCGGCTTCAGGGAACGCTTCCAAAGGATATTCTTTAGGATTTATACCCAGGCTTTTCAGAATAACGAAAGTCTGGAGAACTTCATGCGGGACTCGCTCTCCAGAAGATAGAAGCCCAGCGATATCCAGCTTAGGACATTTTCCAAGAAGAGAAGCGATAATATTAGCGGTAAAACGACCTGAATAAGAATATGAAAAAGTTCTTTTGCCCGCAACTAAAAACGAAAGGAAAAAAGATTTAGCTATGGGAGAAAGCGAAACCGCAAAATCAAAATTTTCCTTTTTAAGCGACAAAATAAAATTTATACGCTTCAAAACATTTGATTTTTCGGGATAAACTAATAGCTTATCCACGTTCGGATTGTTAACTAAAACGCCTTGCGTATATTCTCTAATTAACGCGGTTATAACGGCGTTTGGAAAGTTATCCCTCAAATTTCTAAAGAAAGGCGTAGAAAGAATTAAGTCTCCGGCAGCGTCCAGACGAATAACAAGAATTTTTTTTACTTCGGAGAAAACTAACTTATTTTTCATACAATTAACGGCCCAGCACATTCTCCCCTTCCTTGATGCCTTCGACGTAATGTTTCTGAAGTATTATGTCGCTGCACAAAGAATTCGAATCTTTAAATTTCTCGCATAAACGAATCAACGTGCCTTCAAGAGAAAGAGAACCGTAAAAAAGCATAGAAAGAGGGGTATATCCCAACCTGAATTTTATCGCGTTATCTTTATATTTGTTAAAAAAACGCACGGTAGAAATA
>CASEKF010000001.1 GCA_949288455.1 uncultured bacterium | reverse complement strand
AAGAAGAGATAGAGAAGCGGCGGGGCCCAGAGTATTAGTGAGAAAAGTATTGAAAAAATTTGCCAGGCTGAAAAGCATTAAAATTGATATTATGATTTTGAGAGGTATATTTTTCCCGTTGGAATAATGATGACTGAAAATAAATCCGACGGGCGTCAATAATAGGATAGCCCCTGTCTCTGTGGGCCATTCTATGGCCCACAGAGCGATAACAGACGAAAATACGACGGTTGCGCAGGTAAAAAATTTATAAAGAACCGACGTTTCTTTAACGTTTAAGCTTGCTCTTATTTGTTGCGCTTCATCCATTGTTTTTAAATAAATATTTTATTTCTTCCCCTTTAGAATATATGAACGCCGACTGATTCTTCAATTCTAAAATTTTCTTGGAATATAGTTCTTTGTCTTTTTTTACTAATCCATATGAAACCGCGTTGAAAACTACAATCGACGCGTCGATTTTTGATCCGGCTAATTCTTTTTTTAGCATTTTAAAATTTGCGTAAGGATTTGCGGTTAGTATAAACGCTGAAGATATATATCTTTTTTTCATTTGTTTTAACGGGAATAGTCCAGGCTTTTTGCCGGGTTCCATAAGAGCAAGAGTTCGCAATAGTTCTCCGGGAGATCCGCTCGTTAGGGACATTGTGCCGGCGTTTCCCGTCGGCTCTATCAACGCGGCTTTCATATCGTTTTTTCCGCAGTAGTTTATAATTCCTGCGGCGGCCGATATCATTTCTTCAAACGGCGAATCTTCCGTTTTTAGGGAAGACGCGAAATCGCTTCCGTCGATTAGTATCGCCGCGGCTATATTTTCACCGGAGGCAAATTCTTTTGTTAAAAGTTTGCCGTAAGCGGCGCTTTTTGCCCAATGCACAAGTCTTAAGCCGTCTGATGGAATATGTTCTCTGAGACCTTTAAATTCTGCGGATTGGAGAGGAGAGCGGAAGTTTTGTTTCCGTCTTTTGTTGCTATTCGCCGAAAGAAAAGGAATTTCTGAAAAATACCGCGGCCGAGGCAATATCGTAAGCGCGTCGCTTGCCGAAAAATTTCGCTCGTAGAAATACAAAAGGAAAGGAAAATAAGATTGAACAGTTATTTTATTTAACGTTTTCACGCCTCTCGACGTCGGCCTAAAGACCGCGTTGACCCGCAATTCTGAGCGCGGGGGAATAAATCTTATTTCTGCCGAAACGGCTTTTCCGTCTTTGCAGGAATCGCTTAGAGGATCCGAAATAAGAATGAAAAAACATGGATAAAAACCGGAATTTTTTACGATAAAAACTACGTTTATTTCTTCTCCCGCAGTCGTTAAAGAACACAATTCCCTTTTTATCGTCAAGTTTTTTAGGTTAAAATAAGCAAGTCCGGGCAGTATTGTCGAAACGCCGAAAAGAAAAGACGACAGAAGCAGAAAAAAAACCGTGTTGGTTAGAGCGTACGCTATATATAAAAAAGCCGCGGTAAACGCTAGTATCGCGAAAGGAAAATAACGCGTTGCATATTTAATCATATTTCTCATTCGTTTAATGCCTAAAGCGTTCTATCATATTGGATTTGAGCCGTTATTCTGGCGTTTATATCGTTTCTGGCTTAATCCTATTTTTTTATAACGCGTAATGACCAGCGCGAGGCTCAAGATAAAATAAGACGCGGCGAAAATTTGTTTCGCCGGCCGGTTCCAGCTTTTCAAACGTTATGCCGAAACGTATAAACGCAAAAGAATTCTCAGAAATATAACGCGCAGCTTGCTTACTAAACGCATTTATTTTGAACAAATCGTAAGACACAAAGCTTTTAATATGTTCCCGGAGGCTGCTGAATAATTTCAATTTCTGCGGGATGAGTGGCGAACATTTGCGGTATTTCGTCGTTTGCTACGGCTTCTATGCGTACCTTTCCTTTCATTCTGACTATCCTGTTCAGATATTCGTGTTTAAAAAATTCTTCCGGTTGTTCGGTACAATGAAATTTTTCAAAATTTTCCGAAAAAATTCCTATTCTGAAAGTGTTTGCTCTGCTGGGCCCCGGACTAAAATAAAGATAAATATTATTTTTCGAAGTCATATAAATTTCCTTGACTTCTCCTTCTACTACTATCACCCGTCCGTCATATTTTTTAGCGTCGCTCCAATTGACTACGGGAGGAACAGAGTTGTGAATTACGAGTAAAATTATGCCTCCGGCTAAGACTATGCCCCCTATAAATCCTAAAAATACGGTTAACAGAGATTCCGCCGTTTTTTTTGAAGAATCGTTTTTTTGTTTTTTTACTTTTGTCCTTCTTTCGGAGTTCTTGCCGTCTGATGCTTCTAAGGAGCGCAAAGGTTCCGAACGATTTTCTTTTTCCGCGTCTTTGTTAACGTTTATGTCTTTATATAAATCGTTTTTAAACTTTGACGAGGAAGACGAACCGTCAGTTTTTGGCGGAGTATCCTTATACGTTTTTATCTGTTTGTATTGAGACGGCGAAGGAAAAACTTTTTCAGGCTCGGTTTGGGTTTGACGTATTTTTGTCGGATGAGATTCTCTTGCCGATTCTATTTTAAGATGCTCTGATACCGGTTTTATAATTGTAGTTTTCGGAGCTTTTTCTTCTTCTTCTTCTTCTTCGTCGTCTTTTCTTTCCTGCGTTTGGATCTGTTCTATCGCAACGCCTGAGACTAAATAGTTAGATCCTTTTAAAGCCGCGCGCATTTCTCCCACAGTTTGAAATCTTGCGTCAGGCGATAGCTCAAGAGCTTTTTCTATCACGCTTGCAAATTGACTCGTCACTTGTTTGTTGAAAAGTCTAACCGACGGAATGTCAAAGGCGTTGCATTCCATCGTTTTCCCGTTTGTTAAAATGTAATGAAGCGTGGCTCCGATAGTATATATATCGGAACGAGCGTCGGTTTGAGCCCCGTAATGCTCGGGAGACGCAGTGACCATGGAGCCCATGTGCTCCGTGTCCTGGCTTCTTCCTTCTTTATAAGTTCTAGCTATTCCGAAATCTATAAGCTTAACCTTGCCGGAAGTATCTATCATTATATTTTTAGGTTTTAAGTCTCTATATATGATAGGCGGAGTTTGGTTGTGCAAATATTCAAATATGTCAAAAATTTGATATGCCCAATCTCTGACTATAGTCTCGGATATAAAGCGATCGGTTCCTATCGGAAGTTTTTTATCTACGGTTACTCCGGATATGAACTCAGTCGCCATATAATAGAATCCGTCTTCGTCGAAAAGATCGAAAACTTGCACTATTCCCGGATGGTTAAGCCTTTCAAGAACCGCTTTTTCTTGTATTAAAGACATAACGTTGCGGGTATCCTCTGCGGCAACTTCTTTAATAATGTATTGCCGTTCGTCTTTAAAGGCTTTGTATATGACGCTCATTCCGCCGCAGGTTAAATATGTGAACCTGTAACCATGAACGACAGTGTCGTCAGGCAGCACCATTATAGGTAGTCCTGCTTCTTGTCTTCCGTCCGGAGCGGGTTTTCTGAATCCCAAGTTAACCTCCAAATTTCCATTGAGATAAGCTATGATAAATTCTTTTTTTCTGCCGGCTTTCCCTTTTTATTGTTCGTTTCGTTTTCAGAAAATAATTGCTTAAGCGGTTTATTTCGAGCCATTTATGTTAAGTATTGTTGTCTAGGCGAAAAAGCGGACTTCTCTAAACGGGAAGTCCGCATGTATATCGGCCGTTTGCGCGGTATAAATCAATTACGCGAATACTATGTTTTTTGATTTGCCGTGATTATTCTCCTTTAAATGATATTTGCCCTTTTTCATTTAAATCCGCTTCTATTTTCGAACCTTCTTTAACTTTGCCTTCAAGAATGGCTAATGCCAAAGGATCCTGCAGATATTTCCTTATCGCTCTTTTTAACGGACGAGCTCCATATATGGGATCGTAGCCTGCTTTGGCGAGGAATGCTTTAGCTTTGTCGGATACTTGTAATTCTATCTTTTTATCTTTTAATCTCTCCGACATTACGTTTATTTGGATTTGTACTATAGTCTCAATTTCTTTTTTCGTCAGCTTATTGAAAATAATGATTTCGTCCAGACGGTTTATAAATTCCGGTTTGAAGTTAAGTTTCAATTCGTCGCCTATGCGTTTTTCTATTTCTTGCGCGTCGTTTATATTCTGAATATACGACGAACCTATATTCGACGTCATTATTATTATCGCGTTTTTAAAATCTACCGTTCTGCCTTGTCCGTCGGTCAGCCTTCCGTCGTCTAACACTTGTAAAAGCGCGTTGAATACGTCGTTATGAGCTTTTTCTATTTCGTCAAACAGAATTACGCTGTATGGTCTTCTTCTTACCGCTTCCGTTAGTTGTCCTCCTTCGTCGTATCCTACGTATCCGGGAGGCGCTCCTATCAGTCTAGAGACGGAATGCTTTTCCATGTATTCGGACATATCTATTCTAATCATAGATTTTTCCGTATCAAAAAGGAATTCCGCCAATTTTCTTGCGAGTTCGGTTTTGCCTACTCCGGTAGGTCCCAGGAATAGGAAGCTTCCCAACGGCCTGTCTGCGTCGGCTATTCCTGATCTTGCCCTCCGCACCGCGTTTGAGACGGCTTCGATCGCTTTGTCTTGTCCTACTACATGTTTTTTTAGCTCGCTCTCCATTTTTACAAGTTTTTGAATTTCCCCTTCAAGCATTCGACTGAGCGGTATGCCGGTCCATTTGGATACTACTTCCGCAACGTCTTCTTCGTCTACCTCTTGTTTAAGAAATTTACGTTTTTTCTGTATTTCCGCCAATTTGTTTTTCTCGTTTTCAATATCCTTTGTCAGAGCGGGAATTAATCCGTATCTTATCTCTCCGACTCTTTGGAAATTTCCGCGTCTTTCCTCGTTTGATTCTTCGGCTTTAAGAGCTTCGATTTGTTCTTTTATATCGCTCGTCTTTTTAATGCATTCTTTTTCCAGACTCCATTGAGCTTTCATTCTATCCGATTCGTCGCGCAATTCTTTCATATCTTCCAAGAGTTTTCTGAGTCTTTCTTTAGTGCCTTCGTCCTGTTCTTTTGAAAGAACTTGCTTTTCTATTTCTAATTGTCTTATTTTACGGTCGATTTCGTCTATTTCAGTGGGCATGCTGTCTATTTCTATTCTGAGGCGGGACGCGGCTTCGTCTATAAGGTCTACGGCTTTATCAGGCAGGAATCTATCGGTTATATACCTGTTTGAAAGAACTGCGGCCGCTACAAGGGCGTTATCCTGTATTCTTACTCCATGATGAACTTCGTATTTTTCCTTAAGTCCTCTTAAAATAGCTATAGTGTCTTCTATGTTAGGTTCTTGAACTATTACGGGCTGAAATCTTCTTTCAAGCGCGGCGTCTTTCTCAATATATTTTCTGTATTCGTCTAAAGTAGTTGCTCCTATACATCTAAGTTCTCCTCTGGCAAGAGCCGGTTTAAGCATGTTCGCGGCGTCTACGCTTCCTTGGGAAGCTCCGGCTCCCACAAGGGTATGAAGTTCGTCTATGAAAAGAATCACTCTGCCTTCTGATTCTTCTATTTCTTTTAAAAGAGCTTTTAATCTGTCTTCAAATTCGCCTCTGAATTTTGTTCCGGCTATTAAAGCTCCTAAATCAAGGGCCGCAATTTCTTTATCTTTCAGACCTGAAGGAATATCTCCGTCTATGATTCTTTGGGCTAAACCTTCTATTATAGCCGTTTTCCCGACTCCGGGCTCTCCTATAAGCACCGGATTATTTTTTGTTCTTCTCGAAAGAACTTGTATGCATCTTCTGATTTCGTCGTCTCTGCCTATTACCGGATCTAATTTTCCTTTTTTCGCTAAATCATTTAAATTTCTCGCGTATTTCTTCAACGCTTGATATTTATTTTCCGGGTTTTGATCCGTAATTCTTTGGCTGCCCCTTATATCCGTCAGAACTTTATAAATATTTTCCGGAGTAATTCCAAAAGAATGGAGCATAGAGCCGGTCTTTATAGTTCTGTTGGAGGCTAGAGCTATTAAAATGTGTTCCGTCGACGTAAATTCGTCGTTCATTCTTTGGGCTTCTTTTTCGGCCGTTTCTATTATTGAAACGCATTTAGGAGAAAGATATATGCCCGCGTTGCTTCCATGTACTTTAGGCAAGTTGTCGATTAACTCTTGAACTTTTTGACGGATTGAAGAAACGTTGACGCCAAGCTTTTGCATAATGGCCGTCGGCACTCCTTCTTCCTGGTTGAGAAGAGCCCATAGTAGATGTTCCGGCTCTATCTGTTGGCTGTTTTTTTCGCTTGCGCATTCTAAAGCTTCTTGCAGAGCTTCTTGAGCTTTTATGGTTAATTTATCTTGTCTCATTATAACAATCCTCGTTTCTTTTTTCTTCTCATTATATTTGATTCGCTTTTTATTTAAATGGATTCAAAAATTTTTAATCTTATTGTTATAAAAAAGTTTAGCGTATTATTGTAAAGGTTTTTTGTGGTTTTTATATCTATACTATTTTAAAGGTATAATTGAGAATTAACAAGAAGAAAATTTAAGAGATTTTTAAGAAGGAACTATATTACGGTAATGCTGGTAGGTTATCCTAATAATCCTAAGCATAGTTTGGAAAAAGAGATAGCTTGGGCTCTTTCTAACGATTTTGATTATATGGAGTTATATCTTGAAGAAGGGAAAACAAATCCTGCTTCTATAAATTTTGAAAGAATAAAGGCTCTTTTATCTGAATTCCCTCTCGTAGGCTCCGGTCATATTCCTTGGTATTTGCCTATAGGTTCGCCTTTGCCTGAAATCAGGAACGCCGCTTTTACGGCCGCCGAGAGGTATTTTAAAGTTTTCGAGGCCGTAGGAATATCCAGAGTCGCAGTTCATGCGCATTGGTGCGGAAGTTTTCAGGTAAGAGACATGATTTTTTTTCAAGTCGAAACGTTAAATAAAATTGCCGCGTCGGCGTCTTCTTTTGGAATAAAACTTATGCTTGAGTTAACGGATCGTAAGGAAGATTCGCCTGAAAATATAAAGAATATTTTGGCTCAAACGGAAGGCGTAGGTTTTCTTCTCGATTCAGGCCATGCTAATTTATGGGGAAGAAAACCCGGAGATTACGTCGACATTTTGAGTTCGTATCTGGAACATGTACACCTGCATGACAATTTTAGAGACTCGGATCTTCATTTGCCCATAACATGCGGGAATATCGATTGGGAACAATTTTTAAAAGTTTTGAAGAAGCGTTATGATAAAACTTTTACTCTGGAAATTTTTTCAAAAAGCAGAGATTATCTGTTGTTAAGCAGAGATAAACTAAAAAAATATTGGGAAAAGGCTTAAATTAGCCTTATCAGATAGGCCCCGTACGTCTTTTTTTGGGATATAATGGCAAAAAATTAAAATTGTGCCGTAGGACATATACGGTCGGGCTAGAATATGGTTTGCGGATACTGCCTTAAGCCGTAGGGAGATCCGCGTTATGATTTTATTATTTAGAAAGGAGACTCGCTTTTTACAAGCGGGATAAAATAATCGACATGTCTTTAAATCGAAAAGGAATTATTTTGGCCGGAGGAAGCGGAACGAGGCTTTATCCTTTAACTATGGTTACGAGTAAACAGTTGCTTCCGGTTTATGATAAACCTATGATTTATTACCCTCTTTCGGTTTTGATGTTAGCGGGAATACGCGAAATATTGATAATTTCCACTCCTTCGGATCTTCCTAACTTTAAACGTTTGCTGGGTTTCGGAGATAATTTAGGCATGAATATCTGTTATAAAGAACAGCCTTCTCCCGACGGTTTAGCTCAAGCTTTTATTTTGGGCGAAGAATTTATAGGAGGCGAAAAATCTGCCATGATCTTGGGGGATAACATTTTTTACGGCGAAGGTTTTGTCAGACATTTGAAAAAAGCTTGCGCGTCGGAGTCGGGAGCGACTTTATTCGGTTATTACGTTAAAGACCCCGAAAGATTTGGAGTCGTAGAGTTTGACGGCGACGGCAAAGCGATATCTTTAGAAGAGAAGCCTAAATTTCCTAAATCCAATTACGCAGTTACCGGCCTTTATTTTTATGACGAAAAAGTTTGCGAATACGCTAAAACTTTGAAGCCAAGTCTTAGAGGAGAATTGGAGATTACCGATTTAAATAAAATTTATCTTGAGAACGGACAAGTTAACGTAGTCACTTTAGGAAGAGGCTACGCATGGCTGGATACCGGCACAATCGAGGCTCTGACTGAGGCCAGCGAATATATAAGAGTAGTTGAAAAGCGACTTTCTTTAAAAATAGGAGCTATTGAGGAAATAGCTTATCTTCAGAATTGGATTGATCGAGATACTCTTATAAAAAGCGCCGCTAAGTACGGTAAATCGGCTTATGCTAAACATCTCGAAAACGTTGCGGCAGGGAAGATCTTATATTGACTTCTTTTAGTTAAATGTTAAAACATTATTAACAAATACTATCTTGTTAGCGCCGTTAAACTTATGCTAAACTTGTAATATCAAATATAATAATTAGGAATCTATTTTCTTATTTTTATAAATAGGTTCAGGAGGGTTCAAATGAATACTATAGGTTCAAGTTTTTCTTCGGTTTCGCAGTATTCCGCTTTAAATAATTCGTCTTCTGTCGGAGTATCTTCTTCTAAGCCTGAGGTTAAAGACTACGCTTCGTTTGCCTCGGAAGATTCCGTTTCCGTTTCTTCGGATATTGCGCTTAGCGCGACTGATAAAGTCAGCGATTCAAGAAAAAAATCGGAACCTGTTACGATTACTATTATAAGCACTAACGATATGCATGGTAAATATGACAGGATGCCCAAGGTTGCCGGAGTCGTCGACGCTTTAAGGGAAAAATATCCGGACGCTATTTTGGTAGACGGCGGAGATTCGACTTATAATCCTCCGGCAAGCACAAAGAATCGTTTTGAGCCTATGACGAAGATTTTGAACGCCATGGACTACGATATTATCGGTCTTGGAAACCACGAATTCCAATTTGGCAAAGAGGCTACGGTAAAGGAATTTGTTAATAAAGTAGACGCGGACGTAATAGCGGGAAACGTTCATGCAGATAAAGTCGGCGGTTATCTTGAAAACGTAAGTCCTTACGTTATAAAGGAAGTCGGCGGAGTCAAAGTCGCTTTCGTAAGTATGCTTGAGCCTAAAATGCATACTAAAGCTAATCCTCACGTAGGAAAAGATCTTGTAAAAGAGACTCCCGTGGAAGCTATGAGAAGACTTATGCCGGAAATAGAACAAAAAGCGGACGTAGTTGTCGCGGTAACTCATCAAGGCCTTAATGACGATCGCAAAATGCTCAAACAGATTTCCGGAGTAGATTTAGTGTTAGCCGCTCATGATCACGCCATTACGGAAGAGCCTATTGAAGTTGGAAAATATCCTAATACAAGCTATATCGTGGAAAGCGGTTCTCATTGCAAGATGGTCGGTCTGTCTCAGCTAACCGTAGATCCGGATTCCGGAGAGGTAATCGATTTCCAATTTACAAATTATCCGGTTCAGACTTTTAACGCAAAGCCTAACGAGGAGGTCGCTAAGATTATAAAAGATTACGGTAAGCTATAAGCTGATTTTTAATAATAAAGCATATATTTTTGGCGGCATATCGCTTATATATTGTAAGCGGCGATTTGCCGCTTTTTTTGCGTCTTTATATTAATTTAGAGGTATATAATAAATGAACGCTAAAAATAAAAGATTGAGAAATCGTTTGAAATTACCGGCTTATCTCAAGCTTTCGGACGAAATATTTCAAGAAAAAATTCAATTTGCCGATTCCATTTTAGAAAAATGTTCTCTTTGTCCCAGAAAATGTTCAGCGTCTAGAATCGACGGAGAAAAAGGTTTCTGTATGCAGTCGAATAACGCTTCAATAGCGTATTATGGGCTTCACCTTGGAGAAGAACCATGTTTAATTGGAATGAAAGGAGCCGGAACGGTTTTTTTTGCGGGTTGTACTTTATCCTGCGTTTTTTGTCAAAATTATCAGATTAGTCAAGCTTATGATTATTCTTCTTATGAAGTTCCGCCGGAAGTTCTAGCGGGCTTTTTTTTAGATCTTCAGAGTCGCGGGGCTTCGGTTCTGGATCTCGTTACTCCTACTCCGCATATATCCGCTATTTTAAAAGCTTTATATATCGCTAAAAATAAGGGTTTTACGCTTCCCGTAGTTTACAATACTAATTCTTATATTTCAGTCGAGGCTCTCGATATTATTACTGGAATAGTCGATATTTATCTTGCCGACTTTAAGTATTTTTCTTCTTCCGCCGCTTTGAAATATTCGAAAGCCGGAGATTATCCCAAGCATGCTTTATACGCTTTGAAAAGAATGTATTTGGACAGATCCGTATTTTTCTTAGACGACAACGGACAAGCTTATAAAGGCGTGTTGGCAAGGATTTTGCTTCTTCCAAACAGAATTGAAGAAGCTGAAAAGATTCTTCAGCTTTTAGCTTCTTGCGGTCTTTTTCCGGCTATTTCGATTATGAGTCAATTCTCTCCGTTTTATAACGCCGGCAAGTATCCTGAATTATGCGTGGAATTAGAAAGGGATAGAGTTTTAAAATTGGTCGGCTATGCCGGAAATCTTGGTTTTCAAGACATTTTTTATCAGTCTTGCGAAGCTAAGAATGTTTTTAAGCCTGATTTTAATAAGCCAAATCCTTTTGAATAAGAACAACATAACGTAAATATCGTTAATTTTACAAAAAAATATAAAGAGGGTTATATCTATTATGAAAATTGTTATCAGCGGTTTTGAAGGCTCAGGCAGGACTTCGTTATTTTCCGCCTGTATTGGCAAGTCGTCCGAACAGGCTAAAAAACAGTCTGTAGGAGTCGTCTCTGTGCCGGACGAGAGATTAAACAAATTAAGCGCTTTGTTTAATCCTAAAAAAACGACTTTTACGACGGTAGATTTTGTAGATTCTCTTCCT
Organism: uncultured bacterium; assembly: GCA_949288455.1. Classification (GTDB taxonomy): domain Bacteria; phylum Vulcanimicrobiota; class CADAWZ01; order CADAWZ01; family CADAWZ01; genus CASEKF01. Next base: position 43,671 of record CASEKF010000001.1, on the reverse strand, counting down.
TTGAACGTTCATGGAAAATCAGATAAAATCGCTCTTTTAGACGCTTTGAGAAATGCCGACGCCATTGTTTTTGTAATATCCGCTTTTAAGTATTCCGACGCGGACGAAGTTTTGGCCGAGACTAATAGATTAAGGCTTGAAATTTTAATCAACGATCTCGATATGGCCGTAAAAAGAGGGGAAAGGTTGGAACGAGAAATTAAAGTTTCTAAAGATAAACGAGATAAACAAAAGGAGTTCGATTTAATAAAAAAAATCCAGCCGGTTTTGGAAGAAGAAAAGTTTCTTTATTCCATTGAGTTTGATAAAGAAGAATCTTTAATTTTAAATAATTTTGCTCTTTTGTCAAGGAAACCATGCGTGTATGCGTTGAATTATTCCGAATCTTTGCCTTCCGGAGAACTTATGGAATTAGAGCGAAAACTTCGAGAAAAATTAGCTTTAGTTTCCGATCCTTCTCCGATTATTTCTTTAAACGCTTCCATAGAAGCCGATATAGCAGCGATGGAACCTGAGGAACGAGGAGAATTTTTGGCTGAATACGGAATAAAAGAGTGCGGTAAAGATAAATTAATAAAAGCGGTATATGAAAGACTTAATTATATTACTTTTTTTACCGTAGGGGAGGACGAGTGCAGATCTTGGAAGATTCCTTCGGGTTCTTCTGCGGTAGACGCCGCAGGAGCCATTCATTCGGATCTTGCCCGCGGTTTTATTAGAGCCGAAGTTATTTCATCTGAGGATTTGCTTCGAGTAAAAACTATGCAGGAAGCTAAGAAAGAAGGTTTATTGAGGCTGGAGGGAAAAACTTACCAAGTTAGAGACGGCGACATAGTCCATATTATGTTTAATATTTAAAACGCGTCTATTCGCGAGCAACCGCATTTATTTTTTATTGAAGATATAGATAAACGGGTTCTGAGAAATATTTCTCAGAACCCGTTTATCTATATCTTCAATAAAAAGAGCCGGAGAAGGGAATTGAACCCGCGACCTGCTCATTACGAGTGAGCTGCTCTACCCCTGAGCTACTCCGGCAAATAAAAGAATAACTTCACTTAAAAAGAGCCGGAGAAGGGAATTGAACCCCCGACCGGCTGATTACAAATCAGCTGCTCTACCTCTGAGCTACTCCGGCAAATTTTTCCTTATTATAACGGATCAATTTTTTATTGTCAAGGGTTTGATATTATCGCAAAATTGAAAGCGAAATTAACCTATAGTTATATATATTAATTTTTATAAAAAGGCGATAAGTCTCCGACGCCATACAGCGAACTTAAAAGTCATTTTTTGCTTTACTCGGAAATCTTTTTTGAAATTAAAACGCGAAGCTCATCATTAACTTTAGAACCATTTAATATTGCAGAGCGTAAATTTTTGTGATACAGCGCAGTTATGAGCGACTTGAAAGCCGGAAATCGCCACAAATATTTTTGTATGTTAGCATGTAGATAATTCGGTTGCGGTATATGCTTAAACAGGGAGTAGGGCGTTCATAAGCATAGCGGCGAATTTGATTAAAATTTATGCTGCGCATCCGCATTTTGCAGAGAGATTGAGCTTATTTTAGAAAGTTTTCTACTATCTGGCGGAGGCATTATTTTTATAAAAGCTTCAGAAGGGAATAAAAAGAGGGTGAAAGAATATCCAATCCATAAAACAAACGGGAGTGTTAAGCCAATGTCAAAGACTGCAGTTCTTATTCCATGTTATAACGAAGAGCAAACTATACGGAAAGTTGTTTTGGATTATAAAGAGGCTCTGCCTGAGGCTGATATCTACGTATATGATAATAATTCTACCGATAAAACTGCGGAGATTGCTTCGGAAGCCGGAGCCATAGTGCGCAAGGAGCCTAGGCAAGGTAAGGGAAACGTTATAAGAACAATGTTTAGAGATATAGACGCCGATTGTTATATTATGATAGACGGAGACGATACTTATCCGGCCGAAAACGCGAAAGAAATGGAAAATTTGATTTTAAACGGTTCCTGCGATATGGTTATAGGAGATCGACTTTCTTCAACTTATTTTAAGGAAAATAAGCGTCCTTTTCATAATTTTGGCAACGTGCTAGTAAGAAATCTTATCAACCGTTTGTTTAAGTCTGACGTGAAAGATATTATGACGGGATACCGCGCTTTCGGAAAAACTTTCGTAAAGACTTTTCCCGTTTTATCGTCAGGATTTGAAATTGAAACTGAAATGACTATTCATGCCGTAGATAAGAATTTTTTGATTAGAGAAATCCCTGTGACTTATAGGGATAGGCCGGAAGGATCTCATTCAAAGCTTAATACTTATTTCGACGGTTTTAAGGTATTAAAGACTATTTTTCAGTTGTTTAAAGATTATAAGCCTATGGCTTTTTTCTCGTTTGTTTCTCTCGTTTGTCTAATTATTACTTTAATACTTTTTATACCTGTTTTTATTGCTTATTTAAAAACGGGTTTAGTCGGTAAATTTCCGACTTTAATCGTAGCCGGAGCCGGAGGCATAGCCAGTATCCTCGCTTTCTCCGTCGGAGTTATTCTTGACGTGGAAGTAAAGAAACATAGACAGCTTTACGAAGTTATGCTTAATCTGTTTTTGCTAAAGCGATAACGGAAGTTTTAATATTAATTTTTTTCGTCTCATTTTTCGCTTTGAGCTCTCTCAACCTGTTTTATTTTATTATGGCTTTTTTGTTTCCGTATTTATTTATCGTATTTTTAACCGGATGCTTCATTCTTGTTTGCCGGAGAAAATTTGAAATTCTTCTTCCCGCCGCTTTGATGAGTTCGGCCTTGATTGTATATATTTTCGCTTTGTTTGGATTTTTAGTTCAAGGCGTTTGGTTTGTCATTTTGATTTCTTTGGGTTTCCCTGTTCTTATTATAATTAAGAAAAACTCGCTAGAATATAAAGAATTATTTTTTTCTAACGGATTTTATCTTTTTTCTTTGCTGTATGTCTCGATATACGTTTTGAATTTTGATCGAGGTTTTAATTCTTGGGATGAAGTCTCTCATTGGGGCCCTATGGTTTATGAAATGACAAGGCTTGGCAAACTATACTCAGTAGAGGATTCTATGTTAAGCGTACATAAAGATTATCCTCCGATATTTCCTGTCTTCGAGTATATTTGGTGTTTTTTAAGCGGCGGCTATCGAGAAGCGTATTTATATAAAGCTTTGCAGACATTTTCTTTATCTTTGTTTATCGCGGCTTTTTCTTTTGAAAAACATGAAAAGTCGTCGTTCCTTATTTGTTTATGTTTGGCCGCTGTTTTGCTGGCTGGAGGTCTGATATCTCCCGGTCATGCTTTTTTCTATACTACAGCGTATATTGACGCTCCGGTAGCGATTACGGCCGGATACTTGATTTTTTTGGTTTTTAGGGAAAAGCGGTTTGACGTTTTTTATTTTATAAATTTAGGTTTAGGCGTTTCGTTCATTCTTCTCACAAAACAAATATCTTTGATTTTTGTTTTAATGGTATGGGTTCTTTCCGCGTCGTTTATGATTTTAAGGAGATACGCTTTATTTAGACGTTTCCTTAAATATCGGGGATTGAAGGCGGCTTGTAAAAGAACGTTTTCGTTTTTTCTTCACGCGGCTTTCTTTATCGTATTGATGCCTTGCCTTTTTATTTATTCTTGGGACGCTTATGTAAAGGCTTCGAATTTTCAGCGTCAGTTTAACGCTTCAGAGATTTCCGTTTCTAAATTTTATGGTATTATTAAAGGTTCGCAAGGTGAAAATTGGCAGAGGGAAACGTTGCGAAATTTTAAGGACGCTTTATTAAATAAACCTTTGCGGGAAAGAGAAAATGAAGTTTCTTTTTCAGATAAGGCCGCAATAGCTTTTTTATTTTTTATGTTATTGTATGCGCTTTTTATTTATCCTGAGAAACCCAGCGCAAAAATTTGTTATATTTTCTCATTTTTGATACTGTCAATATGTTTGACGTTTATAATTCCAGATAAAATAGCTTTGCGTTTTGTCGATTTGCTTGTTTTTATAGCGTTATTATTCTGTTGTCTGTGTATGGTAGCCCCGGATAAGCCGGGAGTAGCCGTTTTAGGAGCGGTTATGACGGTCGGAGCGTTGATTTACGCTTTGGTTTTGCTGCTGCTGTACATATTTTGCTTTGGTTCTTACGAGGGGCCTTCCTTAGCTTCTTTCGACCGATATGTTAATTCTTATTTTTTATTTGCCTTCGGCGCGGCGTCCATGTCTTTTTTCTATATAGTTTCGTTAGAATCTGACGGTAATATGAAGCGATATTTATATGCGGCCGTAATTTTTGCCGTTATGTGGTTGTTTTTGTTTGACGGACTTAATCTTAGAATTCCTTTTCATTATCATTCGACGACCGATTGTTATAGAGATGATATAACTAAATTAAAAAAGCATACTCCGGAAAATGCGAGAGTTTTTCTTGTTTCTCAAAAAAGCGTCGGTTTGGAGATGTTTGCGTTTAAATATTTGGCTTCGCCCAGATATTTTAATTTTCATTATTATAATCTTGGAAAAAAAGAAACTAAAGAAGATATACATAGAGAAAATTTATCTTTGGACGAAGTGAAAAAAATGTTGTTTTCGGAAAAATATGATTTCGTATATATTCAGAAGATCGACGACGAGTTTATAAGAAGTTATTCCGGGCTATTTTTGGAATCTCCTGAGGAAAAATGTCTTTATAAAATAGAAAAAATCGGAGGGGAACTCAGTCTTAGAAAAATTGATTAGCAAGTAATTTAACGTTCGTTGCCGATTGAGGCTTTCCGGTAATATTTGCGTAAGATAGAACGCGTATGGTTTTAGTTCTTTCTTCTATAATTTAGATAATACTTTTGTTAACAAACAGGATCTTTTTAATTACTCGAGTTTATGATATAATGCTGATAAATATAAGATTAATAAAACTGGGTTGGTGATTATGAATCCTATAAATTCTCTTAATCTTTCCGGCTATCAGTCCAGGTTGTATGACTCTAGCGCAACCGAGTCTCATCCGTCATCCGGTTCTTCAGGCGATTTATCAATTTTTTCTCAAGACGACGCCTTTGTTTTAAGTTCAGGTCTTCCTCTTTCGGAAGCAAAACTAATTAAAGATGCGTCTTCAGATGCCGAGCCCGTTACAATTACGATTATCAGCACGAACGATCTCCATGGCAAATATGACGATATGCCAAAGCTTGCGGGAGTCGTAGAAGCTTTGAAGAAAAAGTATCCGGACGCAATCTTGGTAGATTGCGGAGATTCCACTTATAATCCTCCGTTTAGCTCTAATAATAAGTTCGAGCCGATGACGAAAATTTTAAACGAAATGGATTATGATTTTATAAGTCTTGGAAATCATGAATTCCAGTTTGGCAAGGAGTCTGCCGTTAACGATTTTGTAAATAAGCTGGAGGCTCAGGCCCTTTCCGCAAATGTTCATGACGAGAAGGTCGGAGGTTATCTGGACAACGTTAAACCTTACGAAATTAGAAATATAGACGGTTTAAACGTCGCGTTCGTAGGTCTTGTAAAGCCTAAGATGCATACTAAGGCTAACCCTCACGTAGGAAAGGATCTGGTTAAGGAAAGTACGATTCAGGCTATGGACAGGATTATGCCTGAATTGCGTGAAAAAGCCGACGTGATAATAGCTTTGACACATCAAGGATTAGGCGAAGACGAAAGAATGGTTCGCTCAATAAGAGATATTGATCTTATAATTGGGGCTCATGATCATAAAGTTACCGATAAACCTATAGTTTGCGGCGCATATCCGGGTAAGACTTATATAGTTGAAAGCGGGTCGCACGCTAAGTTTGTCGGCGTCTCTCAGTTAACGGTGGATCCGGATACCAACGAGGTTTTAGATTTTAAATTTAAGCAGTATCCCGTTCAGACTTACGGAGTTAAGCCTGATAGAGAAGTCGCTGAAATTATCAACGCTTACGTTCCGGTCGATCCGGACGACTAGTATTCGCCGACGAATCTGAAAGAGGTTTCTCTATAGAATGACTGAAGAAAATTTGACTCCCAGCCTTGAAGATTATCTTGAAGCTTTTTATGAATTAGTCGAGAATAAGCAAGGAGCTAGAGCTGTCGACATAGCTAAAAAATTAAACGTAAAACGTCCGTCGGTAACGAAAGCCTTAAAAAATTTATCGATGAAAGGTATGGTTAATTACGAGAAGTACGACGTTGTTTCATTGACTGAAGAAGGGAAAGCGGCGGCTTTAAATATTATAAAAAAGCATAAGCTTTTCTTGGATTTTTTTGTCGGAGTTCTTGGAGTTGAATTTAAAGAAGCTTCTTCAGGAGCCTGTAAAATTGAACATGTAATTTCAGAAGGTATTTTAGACCGTTTGTTGAAATTTATGGAGTATCTAAAACGGGAAGAAAACGTTCATATAGCGCAAAATTTTAAAAAAATTTACGAATCGAAAAAATAATTTGTAAAATTTTTTAGTTCAAAATTTTTATTTTAGCTCTGGAGATTTACCTAAATCTTAAAGCTATTATTTTTTTAGCCATAATGTTAACCATGGTTAACATTATGGCTTTGTAAGAATGTATATTTTCTATTAATCGAAACATATCGTATCAGGGGTATTTTATGGAAAACAAACGATTATCTTTAATTGATTTAAACATTGGCGAACATGCCGTAATATCTTCCATTGAATTTGAAGATAAAGTTTTAAGAAAACGAATGTTAGATATGGGGCTTACTCCCGGAGCTGAAGTCGTAGTGATTAAAACCGCTCCGATGGGCGATCCATTGGAATTGAGAGTAAGAGGATATGAATTGACGATAAGAAAGGCAAACGCTGAAAATATTTATATAAGAGGCATACATAAAGAACATGTAGCCATTTGTAAAAATACGATATTCAATGAAGTCGCGCATTCTCAGAAAGGGGAAACGGACACTTATATAAAACGCAAAAACAATAATATAAACGCAGATCGGAGTCTTCGCCTCGCTCTTGTTGGGAACCAGAATTGCGGTAAGACGACATTGTTTAATAAATTGACGGGTTTAGCTCAAAAAGTGGGCAATTTTCCCGGGGTTACGGTCGAGCGTACCGACGGAACGATCAAAGGCTTTGATAACGTTACTGTAACGGATCTGCCGGGAGTTTATTCTCTGTCTCCTTATAGCGTAGAAGAACAGGTTACCAGGAATTTTCTTTTAGACGAAAAGCCTGATGGAATTATAAATATCGTAGACGCTACTAACGTAGAAAGAAATTTACTTTTGACTTTGCAGCTTATCGAGCTTGATATTCCTATGATCATTGCCTTAAATATGATGGACGAAGTAGCTTCAGGCGGAGGCAGTATAGACGTAAATGGTCTTGAGTCGGCTTTGGGAGTTCCTGTAGTCCCTATTTCTGCGGCTAAAGACGAAGGTCTTGGAGAGCTTATCGAGCATGCCGTAAACGTGGCCAGATATTCCGAGTTGCCCGGAAGACTTGATTTTTGTCTTGATATTGGCGGCAAAGAAGGCGCGATTCACCGTTACATTCACTCGATAATACATTTAATTGAGGATCATGCGAAAGCCGTTGGTTTATCCGCCAGATTTGCGGCTTCGGCTATGATGGAAAACGACGAATCGATTATTAAGAAATTGAATCTTGAGCAAAGAGAAATCGCTCTGTGCGAAGATATAACGAAACAGATGGAAGTTGAATCAGGCCTTGACCGAGAAGCTGCGATAGCCGGAATGCGTTTTAACTTTATTGAAAATTTATGTTCTCGATTCGTGTCTAAAGCTAAAGAAACAGTCGGCTACAAGACGTCTTTAAACATAGATAAAATTTTAACCGGAAAATACACTGCTTTGCCTGCTTTTTTATTTATTATGGCCGTTATTTTTTATTTGACTTTCGGACCTGTCGGGGGAACGCTGTCGGAATGGATGGAATCGGGGATAAAAGCCGCTACGAGTTATACGGATCAGGCTTTAAAAGCTTACGGCTTAAATATTGTAGTTAATTCTCTTATTATTGACGGAATATTTGCCGGCGTCGGAAGCGTTTTAAGTTTTTTGCCGGTAATAGTAGTTTTGTTTTTCTTTTTGTCTATTTTGGAAGATACCGGTTATATGGCTCGAGTAGCTTTTATAATGGATAAGCTTTTGAGAAAGATAGGTCTTTCGGGCAGGAGTTTTGTGCCGATGCTTATGGGGTTCGGATGTTCTGTTCCCGCGATTATGGCAGCTCGTACTCTGCCTTCTGCAAGAGATAGAAAAATGACGATTTTACTTACTCCTTTTATGAGCTGTTCGGCAAAATTGCCAATTTACGCTTTGTTTACGGCCGCTTTTTTTAGCGACCGTAAAGTTGAGGTTATCATAGCTTTATATATGATAGGCGTTTTGGTAGGTATTTTATTCGCGTTATTTATGAAGCGCTTTATATATAAAGGCGAAGCCGTTCCTTTTGTTCTGGAGCTTCCTAATTACAGAGCTCCGGTCGCGCGGAACGTCGCTCGGCTTATATATGGAAAATCAAAAGATTTCGTACAGAGAGCTTTCACTATTATATTCTGGGCCGCTATAATTATATGGTTTCTTCAGACTTTTGATATGAGGATTAATCTGGTTTCTGATTCGTCGTATAGTTTGCTTGCAAGTCTTGGAAGCGTTATATCTCCTGTGTTCCAGCCTTTAGGTATTTCTGATTGGAGGATATCGACCGCTTTTCTAACAGGATTTATTGCTAAAGAAAGCGTGGTTAGTTCTCTAACCGTTCTCTTGGGAGGGGACGTTAGTAAACTTCCCGAAGTTTTTACCGGTCTTACCGCTTTTGTTTTTCTTACATTTTCGCTTTTATATACTCCGTGCATAGCGGCTGTAGCCGTTGTAAAAAAGGAATTAGGAACTAAATATGCATTTGCGATTATTTTCGTACAGACGTTTATAGCTTGGATTATCGCTTTTGTAACGTATCAAATTGGACGTTTATTATAGTATAGGAGGTTATATTTTTTTAGGGTTTAAAGCCCCTTATCGGCTTTTTTTATAAAAATTTCGGCGTTTGGACGTTTAAAAAATCCTTTATTTGCCATTATTAGAATTACGATATGCTTTGCCGGCTTTTTTTTGGAAATCATACAGAACATTCCTTCAAGAGGAATATTGTCTTTTATGCAGTCGGCGTATATATACATTATTTTTTTGTTGGGAGTCGGTATGTACCCTTGCCCTGTTAATTCCATATTTTCCGTTCCCGAAAGCGTTTCCAGCATTTTGAGGAGTTCTTCTTTATGCTCAAATACCATTTGTGAAAAAATAGTGTCGGTAAAGGCGTTGTCTTTCGGGAGTTCTTTTAAGATAAATCTTTGATTGGGATCCGTAGTAGATTCCCATATAGCCGCCGATCCGTTAGTTAAATCGCAGAAATATTCGGAAACGTAGAAGTTTTCCGGGAGTCGTATGTCGCATAAAGATTTTAACGTTTGCATGTTTTCTTCGGATAATTTTTGAGGAGTTGCTTTACGTTGAAGTCTTTGTATATGTTTTTGCGAAATATCGCCGCCGTTTAGCTTTCGGGCCTCTTGATAATATGTCAGAGCTTCTTCAAAGTCTCCTTTAAGCTCATAAGCATACCCTAAGTTGTTGAAAAATAACGGATTTGAGTTATCTTTATCGATTGCAATTTTATAATAGTTTACGCTTTCGTCAGCTTCGCCTCTTTTTAGGCAAAGATTACCAAGATTATTGTATGCCGAAGCGTATTCGGGATCCTTTTCTATCGCTTTAAGGTAATATTTTTCGGCGTAGCCAAGATTATTGTTCCTTTCATGCATAAGGCCTATTATATTATATGAGACAGGAGAGGCTCCGCCCGCTTGAATAGCTTTTTTTGCGGCCTCTTCAGCTTTTTGAACTTCGCCTAGTTTCATATAAATATATGCCGTTCTGTCTAGGGCTTCGGACGCGTTAGGATTGGTTTTTAGAATGTTGCCGTATTCTTTTAATGCCGCCTGAAAATTATTTTTCTTTTCGAATCTCATTCCTCTTTTTAAAGCTTTTTGTTCCGATTTTGAGAGAATTTCGGCGGAAACGTATTGAACGGATACAAAGACCGCTATTAGAATTATTGTTATTGCGGCGGATATTCTCATTTCTTTCATATTCGTCTCCGAAATATAAATTATTTTTGATTGTTCTCCGATTATTTTTTCTACGTAAAACTATACGTTCTCCTTTTATTTGCCGGTAAGCGCTTCTAATCCTGTCCTATTTTTATCTCGAAATTCTGTACAATCGCTGTATTTTTAATAGCTCTTAAGATCGTTTTTGTTAAGCTGTTTTGCATTTTAGTTTCGTTTGTTTCATTCCCGGTTATAAAATTGCTTAGAGAAAAACAAGGAGAGACTGGTTTCCTTAGAAAATGTCTCTCCTTGAAAGGCTTACGTTTGTATTTTTTTAATTAGCTTACTGTCTTGTTTGTTCCATAGCGGGTCTCTGAACGACTCGTTGTTGTTGAGGAACCGGCTGAGCTACCGCTTTTACCGTTTGGCCTTGAGGCAGAATCTGTTTGGCCGGAGTTGCGGGTTTATTCTCCGGTACGGCTTTTTTAGCTATATACGACGGAAGATCTAAGCCTGCCATGTTAAATATGTCTTGCATTGGAGGAACCGCCTTCATCATACCTGACAGAAAATTAGCGGTTGAATTGGCTCCGTTTTCAGAGCCTCCGTCCCATACGGTAACTTTATCGATTCTAATATTTTTAATGGCTTCGACTTGAGTTGAAAGCAGAGTTTCAATTTTGTCGGCTATCATCATTCTAAGAGCGTCTTCAGACGTTCCGCCTGCCGCTTGAACATACTGGGCTATACCGGCGGCTTGTCTTGAGAGCATTTCCTGAACGCCTCGAGCTTCGGCTTCCATTCTCGCGTAGATTGCGTCGGCTTCTCCTTTGGCTTTGATCTTGATTTGTTCGGCTTCGGCTTGAGCTTGAATCTCTCTTTCTCTTTTGGCTATTTCGGCCTTTACGAGAATATCGGCTTGCAAAGTGGCCTCTTCCTTCTCTGCGCGCGCGTCTTCCGCGGCTTTTTCGGCCGAGTAAGCTTCTTGCAGCACTTGGGCGGCTTTTATTTTTTCTGCCGTGGTGGCTCTTCTTGCCGCTTCGGCTCTCTTTTCTCTTAAAGTCGCGTTTGATTCGGCTATTTTTGCGTCCGCATCGTTTTCTCCCATAATTGCAAGCGAATCGGCTTGAGCGACTTTAATTCTTTGTTCTTTTTTAGAATTAGCTTCTCCCGATATAGCTTCAGCTTCGGCCTGAGCGACTTTAATTCTTTGCTCTTTTTTGGAATTAGCTTCTCCCGCTAAGGCTTCGGCTTCGGCTTGAGCTATTAGTATTCTCTCTTCTTTTTTAGCGTTCGCTTCTCCTACGGTCGCTTCCGCTTCAGCTTGAGAAACTTCTATTCTTTGGGCTTTTCTGGCGTTCGCTTCTCCTATAGCTCCTTTTCTTGCTTCTTCCGCCACGGAGATTTTAGCTTCGTTTAGAGCTTCCGCCGCAGCTTTTTTACCTAAGGATTCAAGATAACCTGATTCGTCGGATACGTCGGAGATATTGACGTTTATGAGTTTTAATCCGATTTTGCCCAATTCTGCTTCCAGATTTTTAGCTACCTTATCAATCAGCTTATCTCTTTCAGAGTTTATTTCCTCAATATCCAGTTGGGCTATTGCCAGTCTCATCTGTCCGAAGATTATATCTTTTGCGAGATCCTGAATAGCGTTTTGAGGCAATCCTAATAATCTGGTAGCCGCATTGTTCATCAGAGTTGTATCGTCTGATATGGCTACCGTAAATTTTGACGGCGCGTTTACTCTTATGTTTTGTTTTGACAGAGCGTTTTGCAAGTCGGCCGTAATTGTTATTGGAGTTAAATCTAAAAATTGATATTCTTGGATGAGCGGCAGGACGAACGCTCCGCCTTTTATACATTTAGCGTTTTGTTCTCTGTCTTTAGCTCCCATACCGTATACGACTAAAATTTTGTCCGAGGGACATTTGACAAATCTTGAGGCTAGCCATCCGCCTAAGCCGAATACGACTACTATCAGTAATCCCAGTAATATTAAAGTAACACCTTCCATGTATCTTCTCCTTTATTTTTATTTTATTATCATTGTCAGAACGCGTTTCCTATATGCATCACCTCCATAACTTTCTTTGAGATTAATTTCTTATAATCGCATTTATCAATATTGAGGATTATGAGTTTAGCTCCTATTTTACTCAATTCTGCTGTATTTGTAGTTTTCGCTTTAATCAGCTTTTCTCTTCCCAATATTATTTTCTAACTATTCATTTTGGCTGTCGTTAGTTCAGGCGTCTGAATATTATAATTTTTGCAATATCTTGAGCGGCGTTTTGAAGCGGTCTTAATAATCTGCGCCGATTGTTTGTATTATATTTTTCCTTTCTAAGTTAGCTATTTATGAGCGTTGTGTCCGACGGATATTTTCTAAATTTGATGGCGATTCGGCAGACTAAGCTAAGCGAATTAAAGATCACAAGCCGCTTAACATTGTTTCTTTATTTTTATCATAATATCTTTTATTTTATGAATTTTATTATCGTTAAACTCATAGTTTCTATAGGCGCAACATAGGTAATGTCTTGATTCGCTTACGCTTGTTTGAGGGTTATAAGCAAATTTATTCAAAGTCTTTTTCTTTTATGTAATTGGTGGCCGGCTCTACGATTAACATATCGTTTTTATTGACGTCTATGACTATGACTTCGTCATCGGTTTTTATTTCCGAAGGACAATTTGAGACCGCGTTTAATTCTCTGAGTCTTCCCCCGAATTGTATAAGTATTTTTCCAAAGTCTTCTCCGTTTGGAGGAATTGTCAAATATACTTTTCCTTTTTTTCCTATGGCATTGTTTAAATTTAATTTTGCGTCGATTTCAGACGAACGCATGGAAGATATAATTTTACTAACTGTTTTTCCGGCTAAAGTTCCGCTTGCTAAAGCTCCCGCTATTGCCAGTATGCCGGGTATATTATAAGTCGTTAATAAATATCCTATTATTCCTCCTATTGAAAAGAAAGCTAAAAGACCTTTTAAATTGAGAAGTTCAAAAGGATCGTCAAAATCAAAATCGATTATCTCTTCGACTCCTAATCCTATAACGGAGCTTAGTCCTATCAGAATAATCATTGATGAGGATGGAATCGCCGCATACATAAAAATTTTTTGAATTAAGGTAAGTGATGCCCACCATTCGGCCATAAATTTGAGCTCTCTTTCAAAATTGATTTTATTTATACCCTAAAGTCAATTAAACTCAATAAAAGTAATCTTCAATTAAATATATATTCATTCCTCTTTTATATTCTCAATCATTTCAAGACACAAATTTTTTATGGACGAACTATAAAAAGCTAAAATTATAATTTTTAGGGCCTTGAAAAGACGCTTATAAGCCCCGGGCGTAGTTTCGTTATAATCCGATAAACATTTTTCTATCGTTGTGTCAAGTTCGTCGTTGTCCATTATAGAGATCTCTTTTACCGCCGATTTTAAGTGGCATATATATTCGTAAAGTTTAGCCTCTTCTATAATGTCGTCTGAAGTATCGTCGAGATCTCCGTTTATATATGAGAGCAAAAACGTTATCCTGTCAAAGCTGAGAATTGATTTAAGCTTTTTGATAATAAGAATTCGAGCTATATGGTTTATTGAATATTTTTTTGCTACCGGAGAAGGCAGCCAGCCTCTGTTTATCCAGTTTTGAATGGAAGGCGAACTCATTCCCGTGATTTCTTTGACTTGAGATAAGGTAAGGCCGCTTGTAACGGAAAAAAAACTTTTTAGAGATTCTAATCCGATGTTTTTAGTTTCAGTTCCGTCGATCAGTTCTTCCATTTGTTATTTACTCCTTTCAAAAAAATACTTCGTTTTTATTATACCTCATAGTCATTAGAATGTAAAGATAATTCTTATGAATGTTTTGTGTTTTCGTTTGATATTTTAAATATATCTTCTGAATATTAATTTAAAAAAGTTTTAAATAATGAATCTTAGAATGGAAGTATGTTTAAACTTTATTTTTCATAAAATATGCGCTGTTTATTAACGTTAGTATATGTTTAAATCTTAGCGTTAAATTTGTAATTTTTATTTTTTACATGGTATAATTTAAAAAAGTTGCTTTCATTATTGATTGCGGAAGCTTAAATTTTGTATTTCCGTTTTTCCTCGAGTCTGTTTTTTAAATTTGAAGTTTTTATGTTTAGGAGCTGAAACTATGCCGTATGCGAAAGATTATAAAGATTTTTGCGCTTCTTTTTGTTCTCAAATAATAAAGACGGAAAATTTTCTTAAATCTTTTTTAGATCTTTTTTCGCCTGGCGATAGAGTCGCCGTATTGATTATTCCTGATCCGGACGCTATAGCCAGCGCTATGGCCGCTCAATTTCTCTGTATAGCTAGAGGAATATCTTGCGATATTATTTTTCTATCGGAGACAAAGCGTTTAGACAACAAAAAGATGATAGAAATATTGAATACCGATTATATCCTGTTTTCACAAGCTGATTTGTCTTTGTATGATAAGTTTATCATGACTGACGGACAACCTTCTCATAACGCTATTTCGGAAAATATTCATTTTTCAGCCGTAATCGATCATCATCCCGTAAAAGGCAATATAGAAGCCGACTTTACGGATATACGACCTGATTATTCAGCTAATTCTGTAATAATGGCGGAGTATTTAATGGCTTTAGGAGAGAAAATTCCCATAAATATTATTACCGCTTTATATTATGGTATTGTAACGGACACCGATAGGTATAGGAGGTTAAAAATTTCAAGACATGCATACGTAATAGGTTATCTTACCGAATATGCCGATCTAGAGGCTTTGCGCGTGATAGAGTCGGAAGAAATTCCATATCCTACTCTTAAGATTTTTGCAAAAGCTCTCGAGACATGCTCTCTTTTTGACGAAACCGCTATAGTTTTTCTTAATGACGAAGAAATAGAATTTGCCGTCACAATAGCTGATTTTCTTCTTAGAGTAGCCGGAGTGACGATAAGCATTGTCGCAGCCTTGAAAGACGGACTTTTGAAAATTACTATGCGTTCAGTTAGAAAGTGGATCGATATCGGCATATTGGCTGAAACCGTAGGATTTGGCAGAGGAGGAGGACATGCTTATGCCGCGAGAGTCGACATCCCCGTAAAAGATCTTCCCGAAGAATATAGAAACCTGGATCGCTCTACTTGTGAAAAATTTATTTTAGACAATATTCTATCTTGCGTAGTTAAAAAAACGTTTTGATTCAGATGACAGATAAATTTTTAATTGATTGGTTTGACGGTATAAAAGTATTTATCGGAGTTCTGTCAATAGATTGGTTAGTTGTAAATCATATATAAAATAATTTGTTTTTTATGCCTTTGGTCATGCTCCATACTTGATTAAAAATTAAGAAAAATTATTATACATGATTGGCCATGAGTTTTAAATTTTAAATTTTTAAAAAAAAATTAAAAAAATTATGAAATTTAGCATGATTTTTTATTTTTATGTAGAATAAGATTTATCAGGAGAAAGGAAAAGTCAAGATCTTGACTTTTCAAAAAATCAGTGGAAGAAGAATCCGGACGATTAATCGTCCGGATTCTTCTTTATATGCCTTATAAGCTCTGTTTTAAAGCGGTTTTATATAAAAAGGAAGATATTTTATCGATTTCCTAATTTATTTTTTCTTTAGTTTTTGGTCATGCCTAATCATGGTAATAAAATAAAAAAAGACGCCGCCTATATATAGGCGGCGTCTTTTTCTGAAAAGTTAACCTATCAAAAGTTTCCCTAAACCGGCTCCGAGGTTTCCTCCAAGGTTCCCTCCTATTGTTCCGCCGATAGATCCTCCGAGAGCTCCGCCAATTAAAGTCCCTATTCCGGGGCATATCATCGTTCCTATTGCCGCTCCAAGAGCTTTTCCGCCGATAGTCCCTGCTACTCCTCCGGCTAATTGACCTGCTCCGGCCGTAGTCGCTACGGTTTGTATTTCCTGAGTAGAATATAGACGAGGAAATTCCGGAAGAGATTGGGGAGACCCGCTGCCTATAAGATTCGAGACAGAATCTGAGAACATGTCGTTATTTTGATATAACGCGGGATTAAATTGAGCCGCTGAATTAATAATCATAAGATAAACCTCCTTAATTTTACTATGTCCTATATATCACTTTACTTTACTTATTCGTCAAGAGGAAAAAAAAAAAGCGTATATAATTTTATTTAATGAATTGCCAGACAATAGTCTCTAAGATTTATTCCATATAAAGTCTGCGTTGTTAACGTTTTTATTTTGAGCGTTTAAATTTCATTTATTTCAATTTTATTTTGGAAAGCGAGAGCTTATCGAAGATGAAGCGTAGTATTCAGAGTCTTTTTTATATAATGTTTCTGTTTCTATTATCGGCTTCATGTTCGGAATTAAAAACAGCCGAACATAAAAGCGATTATGAAGGAAAGCGACTTAAGGTTTGCGCCAGTATTATTCCTTTTTCTGATTTTGCGGAGCGCATAGGGGGCGATTTGGTCGAAGTTTCCACGATTATACCTCCCGGAGCTAATCCTCATGTATTTGAACCTTCGCCTGATAAGTTGATACGATTCAGCGAAGCCGACGTCTTTATTTGTGCCGGAGCCGGATTTGAGTTTTGGAAAGATAAATTTGTCGATTCCTCCGCTAATGATTCTCTTACGATAGTAGAATTGACCGACGGCATTTCTCTTTTAGACGGAGAGGATAAAAAACATAAAAGCGTTTCCGGAGACGTCGAACATTCGTCGGGCAATCCTCACGTTTGGCTTTCACCCGCGATAGCTTCGGAACTTGTTCAAAAAATTGAGAGGGCTTTTTCTTCCAAAGATCCTAAGAATGCCGGCGTATACCGTAAAAATACAGAAAAATTTTTGGAAGAGTTAGATGAATTAGATAAAATATGCAGACGGGAAATTTCATCTTTTAAAACTAAAAAATTTTTATCTCAGCATTCAGTTTGGCCATATTTCGCCAGAGAATACGGTTTGGAAGAAGTCGGCAATATAGAAAAATTTCCCGGAAAAGAACCTAGTCCGGCCGAGATTAAAGATTTGATAGAAACGGCTAAATCCAAGGACGTTAAAGTAATCTTTACGGACGCGCAGTTTTCAAGAAAAGCCGCGGAGGCTATTGCCGAGGACGGAAGTCTGAAAATTGCCGTTTTGGACGCCATAGGATCCCAGGAAGATACGTCTTATATAGATATGATGAAACGAAATTTAAACGCTATGTCGGAAGTAATGAAATATTAAACGCACAGCGGTTCTAAAGCGGATATTTCACTACCGTATTTTGGAAACCTTAACGAGATTATTATACGTATTAAATCTTCTAAAGTTAGAAAACCGAACGTTTTTAGAGATTGTTTTGACAAGTTCAGTATCCCGCGTTGTATATTTTGCCGCAATTATTTTCCATAGAGTTAAACGCTAAGATTAACGTCCTAAGGAAAATCCGTAAGAAAATTCGGTCGATTTAATATATCACTTTATACACTCTGTAAAAAGTTAGACCCGGAATAAACGCCGGTTTAAGATTTTTGCTAGAGAGACGTAAATCGCTTATATTTGAACGAACTATTATATAATCCGGGTTGATATTTGTAAATACGGGATCCGCCACTTCCACGGCTTCGTCCAGCTTTATCCATTTAGATACTTTGGCTTTTTGGGGATCTGTTTGCGTTGCCCACTGCATGCCTATAAGAGGAGTTTTTTTCCGAGGGCTGAAAGTCCCGTCCATGTATTTTTCGAATAGGGTAGCCGTAGTAAACCAATATTTTTGTTTGGAGTAAGTTTCAAAAATTTTTTCGCTGGCCGCATATTTCCCTATTACCAGCGCTTTAGACCCTTTGATATATTGATTTATTAAGTCTATTTGGGAAATTATGTATCGAGAGTTGGGATATATCGTTTTTAATCCCGCGTTGTAACATAATATGTTGTTGACAAGGCATAAAGCGATAAACAGGGACGTTGCGAAAATACGGAAAATTTTATATTTTTCTTTTATAATTAGATATGACGAATATAAAGTTACGGCTAGTATTAATATTTTGACAATGTCGAACATGCTGCCTTTTATTTTTAAGTCTCCTACGTTCCATTGGAAAAATGGGAATAGCAGCGATTCTCTCAGATAAGCGATATTCATAAAAGCGGGATAGTTGCTTTCCGGAAAGCGGACTATACCCCATTGCATAAAGATTACGAATAATAAAACCGCGTATTTTGACAGAACAGAGATTTTCCATTTTTCAATAGATAGAAAAACGATGAAAAAAGGAATAATTAAAGGAAATAAATATCTTAAATGCGGAGTCATAGCGGAAGAAGGATAATCTTCAAACATTGAGACCATAAACACGACGGTTATAATTCCGGTTAATAAAATAACGTATAAGACCGAAGCGAATCTTCGGATATTTTTTTCTAGGTCAGAACGAAAACATAGAGGGAAAAAGATAAAGTAAAATCCTGCTCCCGCGGATAAATATGCGAGAAAATATAGGCTATATCTTAAAATAGCGGATATTCTGTCAAAATTAAGAAAATACGAAAAATTAAAAGTATATCCTATGAATATATGATTGGCAAAAAGGATAAAACAGAGTATGACGGCTATTGCGGCCGCGCCTGTTAAAATTTTGCGTTTTAAATTTCCGCGTATAAAGAAACTAACGGTCGCGTAAATAATTAAGCCTGTGAGGAAATATAAAGAAACGGCTTTAGTAAACGCCAATGCGAGACCAAACGCCAGAGTCAAAAAAACAGCCTGTTTTTTGCCTCCTTTCAGCCAGTCGTACGCAAAAAGGAAAAAACAAAGGCTTAACGGGTATGTTAAGACTTCGGCGAAGACGCAGTTTGACAAACACATTTCCGGAATCAATAGAGAAACCGCCGCAACCAGCAACGCATGTTTAGGCGTTATTTTTTTTGCCAAAAAATAAGCCGGAAAGACGGATATGTTCATAATAAAAGCGTTGATCGCTTTGAGGATCCCAAACGAAGTTTGCGCGTCGGCTATCCATTGAGACGGAGCTATTATAGCGGGATACAGCAAATAAGGATAAAAATGAGGCACGCCTCTCACAGATATTGATTCAAAGTCGGCTAAACTTCTAGCCGCTTCAAGAAAAAGGATTTCGTCGGTGTAGAGAAATATGTGGTTTTGAAAGAAAGACATATAAAATCTTACGGCGCATCCCGTAATAAATAACAGTAATACGAGATATAAGGGCGAATTGAAGAAGTTTTCTATCGTATTTTTTTTTAAAAAGGACATAAATTGCGCTCTATTTCAATTTTAATAGTTTACGGAAACGTTAGATGACTGCGTCATATTTTGTTTTCGTTTGTTTTTGTAAATATATTTAATTAAGCTTTTTTTTTTCCTGCAATTTTTCGCTTCTTCGTTTGCTTGAGGCTTATAGAAGGATTTTTTAAAAATAAAAAAGAAGAACGAGATTTAGTTGATTGCTGTATGTATTTATATAACGATTAAAGAGGTGTGAATATATGATAGGACAATTAGCGTCTGTCTTACGCGCGCTCGCCGCCGATATAGTTCAGAAAGCTAACTCGGGACATCCGGGAATGCCTTTGGGTACGGCTGATATAGCTTCGGTTTTATGGAGCGATTTTCTTTTGTTCAATCCTGACGATCCGACTTGGATTAATAGGGACAGATTTATTCTTTCCGCCGGACATGGTTCTTCTTTACTTTATTCTTTACTTCATCTGTTCGGTTATGAAGTCGCTATGGAGGACTTAAAAAGTTTTAGGCAATGGGGAGCCGGAACGGCCGGCCATCCGGAGTACGGCCATCTTCCCGGAGTTGAATGTACTACCGGTCCTTTGGGACAAGGCGTAGCGATGGGGGTTGGAATGGCTCTCGCGGAGAAAATGGCGGCTGAAAGATTCAATGTCGAAGGACATAATATTATTGATCATAATATTTACGTTTTAGCCGGGGACGGTTGTTTAATGGAGGGCGTTAGCGCGGAGGCTTCGTCTTTGGCCGGCCATCTTAAGCTTGGCAATTTGACGCTCCTTTACGACAGCAATGATATTACGATCGAAGGCAACGTAAATTTGGCTTTTTCCGACGATACCAAAAAGAGATACGAGTCGTACGGCTGGAAAGCCTATGAAGCGGACGGCCATAATATAGAGGAAATATTCGCCGTGTTGCAGGAAGCTTCGGAGTATAAAGACGCGCCTAAGATTATCATTTTTAAAACGCATATAGCATTTGGAGCGCCTACCAAACATGATAAGGCGTCTTCTCATGGCTCTCCTTTAGGCGAAGCCGAGATTCAGGCGATGAAAAAAGCTTTAGGTCTTCCCGAAAACGAAACATTTTATATACCTGAGGCAGTAAAATCTTTTTGCAAAGGAAAAGTTGAAGAAAAGAAGCAAAAGTATCTAGGTTGGCTTAAAAAATTTGATGAGTGGCGGATAAATTATCCAGAAAAGGCCGCGCAGCTGGAAAAATTTATGAAAAAAGAGTTACCGGAAGATTTGGCGGAAAAAATGATCGCCGATTTACAATGCAAACCTGAAGCCACTAGAGTTTCATCCGGTTCAATCATTCAAAAAGCTGCGGCTGAAGTTGATTTTATGGTAGGAGGAAGCGCCGATTTAGAGCCTTCTGTCAAATGTCATATAAAATCGGAAACGTCAGTTTTGCCGGGATCTTATTCCGGTAGAAATTTACATTTTGGAATACGCGAGCACGCTATGGGAGCGATAATGAACGGCATCGCTCTTTACGGCATGTTCGTGCCTTACGGAGCTACCTTCTTAGTCTTTAGCGATTATATGAGAGGGGCGGTAAGACTCTCCGCTCTTATGGGAGTTCAAGTCGTTTATATATTTACCCATGACAGTATATTTCTTGGCGAAGACGGCCCTACGCATCAACCGATAGAACATATTCCTTCTCTTAGGCTTATTCCCGGTTTATCTGTGATACGTCCTGCCGACGCTCTCGAAACCGCCGCGGCTTGGTTTTATGCTCTTAAGAGGAAAGACGGTCCTACGGCTTTGATTTTATCTCGCCAAAATTTGAAACAACTTCATAAGGATCCTTCTATAGACGATTTAAATAAAGCTTCTATGGGCGGATACGTTATGCTTGACGGAGGGCAAAATCCTGACGCCGTTATAATGGCTTCAGGTTCTGAAGTAAGTCTGGCGGTCGCCGCTTCCGAGCTTCTTTATAAAGACGGCGTGAATATTCGGGTAGTGTCGGTCCCATCAGTAGAGTTGTTCGAAAAACAAAGCGAGGATTATAAAAAATCGGTTGTGCCGGATAATTTGCCGGTAATAGCCGTCGAAGCTTCGAATTCTAGAGATTGGGATAGATTTATTAAAGGACGGGGATTTGTCATTGGTATGACATCTTTCGGCAGTTCCGCTCCTTCCGAGATACTTGCCGAAAAATTCGGCTTTACTCCCGAGGCGATTGCTGATAAAATAAGAAGATATTTGATCGAAAAATAAAAATTTTAAGGAGAAAAAATGAGAATACTTATAGCTAACGACGATGGAGTATATGCGGACGGGATAAATATTTTAGCCGAAGAACTTGCTAAAATAGCTCATGTTACGGTCGTCGCTCCAGATAAAGAGAGAAGCGCCGCAGGCCATGGAGTTACTTTTTTTTCTCCTTTGAGAATCGATAAAATTTCTGAAAACGAAAAATCTTGTTTTTATTCATGTTCCGGAACTCCCGCAGACTGCGTCGTAGTAGGTTTAAATCATGTTATGCGGGATAATCCTCCGGATTTAGTAATCGCAGGTATAAATAGAGGACCTAATTTAGGAGACGATTTTCATTATTCCGGAACGATAGCGGCGGCGGTGGAAGGGGCGTTGGCCGGTATTCCTTCCATTGCCGTATCTACCGGAGTAGATAAAAATTTTAAAGTGCCGTGTTATAAAAATACGGCTAGAATAGCCTCCGGGTTGGCTGAGATGGTTTTTGAAGATCCCATTCCTCTTCGAACTTTCTTGAATTTAAACGTTCCGGCCTATGACATAAAAGGGATTAAGCTTACTCATTTAGGATTCAGCAATTTTTCTTACGGAGTTATAGAAAGACAAGACGGCCTAAATTTAAATTATTTTTGGCTTACTCGAACTAATAGATGCCAAAACGAAATGTATGAGGGAAGCGATTATCAGGCTCTTAATTCAGGATACGCTTCGATAACGCCTCTTAGTCTGGATTTTTCTTCTTCCGGAAAAAAGACGAATTTTTTCGACGACAGAGATCTCGAACGTTTAACTAAGGATATACAATGAAAAACGGCGATTTGATTTTACAAACGCGTAGGATGCTGGAATTTGACAAAGCGAAGGAGATAATAGCCGGATTTGCCGGCTGCGCGCAGAGCAGAAATTTGATAGCTTCAATATCTCCTTTGTCCGATATTGAAGACGTCTATGAAGCTCAGAGTAAAATAAGACAGATAGCGGAACTTATTTCAAACGGAGTAGAATTGGCGTCCGAAGGATTGGAAGATTCTTCAGAGATCCTTATCGCGGCTGAAAAGGGAATAATGCTTTCCGCGCCTGATTTTTCTCTCTTGCGTAAGAATTTATCAGTTGCTTTTAGTATGAAAAAGGCTTTGGAACCTTGGCGTCATTTGCCTTTCGTATCGGATTCCTATCAGTCCATAACGTATCTTCCAGAATTGGCCGGGGCTATAGATTCGACTTTTGGCGACGGCGGAGAGATACGAGATTCCGCCAGCTTTGAATTAGCTGAAATAAGAGCTGAGCTGGCGGCCTCAGAAATTTCTGCTCACGCTAAAATTAACTCTATTTTAAGAGATCCTCAAAAACAAAAAATGTTTCAGGAGTCTCTTTGGACCATTAGGGAAGGGCGTTTTGTAATTCCGGTTAAGCAGGAGTATAGAGGCGTTTTCGAAGGACTGGTACTGGACGTTTCGGCAAGCGGCTCGACGCTTTTTATGGAGCCGCTTCAGATAGTCCAGCTTAACAACGAAATAAAGCGGGCCAGGGCTCAGGAAAAAGCTGAGATTTTGCGCATTTTAAAAAAATTGAGCGCTATGGCGGCCGAATATAAGCGTGAGCTGCTGGTAAATCAAGAGGCGATAGCCAAATTTGACATGAATTGCGCTTTAGCGCGTTATATGGTCGCTTCGAGTTGTATTTTGCCTAAGATCGGCGGAGACGGGCGTATCGTATTGAAAAAAGCGAGACATCCCTTGCTTGGCGACAAAGCCATACCGATAGATATAGAGGCAGGATGCGATTTTTCCGCTTTAGTTATTACGGGCCCTAATACCGGAGGCAAAACCGTATCTCTTAAAACTGCCGGTCTTTTTGCGCTTTTGGCCTTATCTGGTTTGCCGATACCGGCGGACGAGGGGTCTGAAATTTCTATGTTCAGCGGCGTATACGCCGATATAGGCGACGATCAGAGCATAGCTCAAAATCTCAGTACGTTTTCTTCCCATATGAACAGAATTATATCTATTTTGAATGAGGCGGGAGAACAGACTCTAGTTTTGCTGGACGAGCTTGGAGCCGGAACGGATCCCAGGGAAGGAGCCGCTTTGGCCGCGGCTATTCTGGAAGACCTGATAGATAGAGGAAGCGTTTCTATAGTTACGACTCATTACGGAGAACTCAAATATTTTGCAGCTAATCATCCCAAGGCTCGCAATGCCGCTATGGAGTTTGATAACGCTACTTTGATGCCTTCCTACAAGATAACGGTAGGGGTTCCCGGGCGTTCCTGCGCTCTTTCGATCGCGTCCGGATTAGGATTAGACGAACAGATTGTTATTAGAGCTCAAAATTTAATATCTCATGAATATGTTGAAATGGATCGTCTTCTTTCTGAGATAGAACAAAAGGAAAGATTGCTTAACGACGAACGAACCGCTCTTATAGCCATAAAATCTGAGGCGGAAGAGCTCAAACATAAATATGAAGAAGATATTTCTCTTATAAAAGCCGAACAGTTGGAGCTTTTGGCGGAGAGCGCAGCGGAATCTGATTCCTTGGTTATAGCCGCGAAAAATG
This sequence comes from uncultured bacterium, assembly GCA_949288455.1. Classification (GTDB taxonomy): domain Bacteria; phylum Vulcanimicrobiota; class CADAWZ01; order CADAWZ01; family CADAWZ01; genus CASEKF01. Next base: position 19,523 of record CASEKF010000001.1, on the reverse strand, counting down.
AAATTCAGAAGATTATAGGCGATTTTAAAAAAGAATTGAAAGAAAGCTCGGCTAAAGACGGAGAAAACAAAAAAAGCGAAATAGATATTAGAACAAGGGCCGAGAGTAGGCTAAATAATATAATTGAAAGATTAAAAACGTTTAGAAAGTCGAAAAAAATAACTGCCTGTCCGGACGAATGGCAATTTAAAAATGGAGAAGAAGTTTATATTGCTTCTACGGGCAGACTCGGAGTTATAGAAGAGATAAAAGGGAACGAAGTTTTGGTTTCGATGAATAGGCTAAAAATGAGAATTCCTTATTGGAATCTCAGAAAGACCTCGGGGAAGAAAAACGCAGTAGAAGAAAAACCGGATATACCTCTGCCTAAAGAAGCTTCTTCATCGATAAACCTCATAGGCAAATATGCGGACGAAGCTATATACGAGCTGGAAAAATATATGTCGGAAGCCGTTTATTCCGGTTTGCAGAGTTTTACGGTTATACATGGAAGAGGCGCGGGGATTTTGAGAAAGGCCGTGGCAAATTTTTTAAGCCGATCTCCTTTCGTAGCTGATTTTAGATCCGGAGAGCCGAATCAAGGCGGCGACGGAACTACAGTAGTTACTTTAAAGTGAAATTTATTTTAGGCTAATCGGCTGTTTCTGCTTGTACTATTATCTATATTTATTTCGCCGGATATCCCGGAGTCCGATTGGCTTTTACGGCTAAGGCGTATATATGGCTTATCGCTTTGATATAAAGCGCGGACTCACTAAAAGAAGTCAAGAGAGTTATAACTCTCTTGACTTCTTTTTTTACCGTTATTATAAGCAATTGCGATTAAATTGTTCATTTCATGCTTATATATAATTATCACGTAAACATCTATATATGAAAGGAACGGACGCTATGAAGAACTTTAACGTTTCGCAGGATATCTCGGCTAATATAAATTTTTCTTTAAATTTGACAGAGGTAATTAATATAGCTTTAATTAACGCCTTGAAACTTGTGCAAGCTGAAAGGGGAGTTATATTTATACGAAATTCTTTTGGCAAATTAGAATTATTTGCGCAAAGAAATTCTTGCTTTTCTTTAGGCTTAGCTTCTTCCTGCATAAGCATGGAAATCGTTTGGAAGGCGATCTCTACAGGCATGCCGATTCTCAGGACTCAGGAAAGAGCATATACGGTTATAAGCGGCTCCGTTAGCGTAGAATTGAGAACGATTATAGCCGTTCCTATTTTTGTTAAAGAAAACGTCATGGGAGTAATTTATATTGATGATAAAAGGGAAGGCAAATCTTTTGACGAGCGAGATTTAAATATGATAAAAATATACGCTTCCTATATAGCCCTAGCTATAGAAAAATCCGGACTTGAGCAGGAACGTTCCCGATTATACGCTTTATTAGCTCAATTTCTCGGTTCTGACGTCGCCGAACTTTTGCTCGCTTACGGTTATAGCGATTTTATCAGAGAAAACAGGGAAGCCGCGATTCTTTTCGCCGATATTAGATCCTTTACGGAAATAGCCGAGAAAATCGATTCCAGAAGTCTTTTTGACGTGCTTAATATTTTTTTTGATTCAATGCTGGAGATTTTGCTTAAAAGGCGCGGTTGTTTATTAAAGTACCTTGGAGACGGTTTTATGGCTTCGTTCGGAATGCCTAAAGAAAATAAAAACGCTTCGGAAGACGCCGTAAAAACCGCGATAGAAATGATATCCGCGCTTGCGGAACTTAATAAATTTTGTTATAGAAAATTTGGACTGAAAATTGATATGGGGGCCGGAATTCATTCGGGAAAAGTTACCGCCGGGATTATAGGCGGTTTTAAAAGAAAGGAGTGGTCGATTATAGGAGATATCCCTAATACGGCTTCAAGATTGGAATCTTTGACTAAGAATTACGATACTCAGCTTATCGTTAGCGAAAATACGTTAAAAAAAACGCGTCTTCAGGATCTGTTTATAGAGATAGGTATCGTATCTATCAGAGGCAAAAAGGAAAAAATAAAAATTTTTATGTTAAAAAGCAAAATGTGACAGAGATCACATACTTATTCTTTTTTCTTTGTTACAATAAGAGAAAAAAGGAAGCCTGTCTTATGATTCTTGTCGCATTTTTCCCTAAAGATAAAAATATTATTTACTGGATTCCAATATTTTGCAGACGTATTAACCGAAGTTTGAGAGGCAAAGCAATAAAAGAGTTTGTGGAAACGGCAAAAAAAGAATTGTCTAAAATTTTTGCCCGTTTACACGACAACGCTAAATACACGCTTATAACCGAGGCGACAATAGAGGAAAGAGAAGCTATGTCTAAAGTTGGAATAATAAGAAACAACGAGTTGATTTGTTATCATATGTCCTTAAAATACCTTCGGGAATATATCGATTCGCCGTCTAAAAAAAATATTTCCAGGGCTCTCGAATGGTATGAAAAAGGAGAGAAAAATTGGCGCGTTTTTTTGGATAGCGCCAAGCATTTTACCGTATTAAATTTACTAGCGCGAGGTAAAGTTATTTGGTAAGAGATAATTTGGAGGCTCTCTAAAAGAGAGCCTCCAAATTATCTCTTACCAAATAACGGTCGTTATTCTATGGCGCGCGGCAGTTTATATAGCGGCCGATTTCTGCGCCGTTTTCCGAATTAGATATCGGAGATACTTTCCGCGCTGTTTTTTGCGTTAGCGGCTTTCATCTAATTCTTCTACCGTTTCTCTAACGGCGTTTTCGATCCATTTTTTAGTTTCTTCAGGATTGTATAGTTTTAAAATGACTCCGGATATAAACTCTATGGCCGCTTTCAGTTTAGCTGTCGAGTTTAAAATTTTTGCGTCGTCTATGCCGTCGTAAGTTTTAGTTTCGGCAAAGCACTCTGTCAGAAGATTATTAGCGTTGGTTAGCTTGTAATTTACGTCGAGTTCTAATTTGCCTATTTCTTCGGCGAACGCTTCTTTTGATAGAATTCCTTTCTGAAAATTTGCCGCCATAGATTCTAAAATAGTGGCTCCATCTGAAAAGCAGCTGACTTCGCTTTCTGTTTTTACGCTTTTTAAAAAGTCAATATATTCTAATTCTGCTCGTTGAAGCAAAAATTTTCCAAAGGTTAAGTTCCCTGCGTCGTTTGTATGAAAGAACGCTTCCATTTCTGAAAGACCTGTGACAAACATTTTTTCTATATTAAAAATTGAGTTTTGTAGATAAACTCCGTATTCTTCGGCTTCTTCCGAGACTGTCGCCAATTCATTGACTACGTTTCCAAATATCGACCGTACTTGTTCTTTGATATTTGCAAGACCTTGTTGTACTTTGGCCTCGTCTATTTCTCCCTTCATAACTAAGTCAGCCGCTTTGCATATCCCTCCGACGAATTCTCCCGGGACAGGTATATGAACTGTTTCTTGCGTTAATTCGTCGCAAGAAACGGCTGTATGAAAAAATTCCGACGGAATTTTTGCGTTACAGACGTGGCAAAATTTTGAATATGACGATAATTCAGACGAACAATAAGGGCATAATGGAGCCGTTTTTTTAAAGTTCATAGAAAAAATCCTTTCGAAAAAGATTGAATAAACGCGTTTAAAAAGATAAAAGCCGCCGCTGAGCAACGTTAGATTACGACAGCGTCGACTTTGTTCGGATGTTGACTTATTTATACTATCGGATCGATTAATCCGTATCCCTTTTTACATTTATATACTACGTTTACTCGTCCGTTCGTAGAGTTGATAAAGACGGAAAAACCGTGTCCTCTCGATTCCATATCCATAATAGCGTCTTTTACGCCTATAGGCTTCGAATTAGTTCTTCTTATTACCGTTATACTTTCGTCAAGCCCTAGATTTTCAAGTTCTTCGTCTTCTTCCTGGGCGTTTCCTCCGGCCGGTATTCCGTCTGGTACGGCATATGGAATATTTTCGAGAGATTTTACAGGTTTTCTCAGTTTTTCTTTTTGTTTTTTCAGCTGTTTTTCTAATTTTTCTACCGCGCTGTCTATGGAAGCATGGAAATCGGCTGTTTTTTCTTCGCCTCTAAATACCGCTCCGGTCGTATGAATATTAATGTCGACCATATAAAAGCCTCTCTCAGTACTGAAAGTGAGATCTGCAGAGATAATTGAGTCTGAATATTTTTTTAGCTTGTTCAATTTTTTTTCCGCGTATTCTTTCAATTCTTTCTCTACTTCTAAATTTTTGGTTTTTACCGTAATTTGCATTTCTCAAAACCTCTCTTTCTATTATTGGCTGTTTTTTAGAGAAAACGCATAATATACTTTCTATCTAAATGCGTTATTATCCTTTTCTCAAGAAAAGAACCGATTCTTTAGACGAAGCCGAATATTGATGGCCAAGACAGCTTCCGAACGCTTTTTCTATTTTTAGTCCTACGGCGTTGGTTATATGCCTATATTCGGTCAGAGAGTATAATCTTACTGACGCCGCCGTACAATATGTCTTTTGTCCGGAGGCAATATCCATTATTTCCTGTTTTTTATTATATCTTCCCGTGTATAAATCGAAAGACGCTTCTTCATAAAATATTTTTTTATCGTCGCTTTGCCATTTTTTTTTGTTGTTTTTGTTAAATTCAACTTCTGTCATAATATATTCTCTGTTATAAGTTCCTATGACTAAAGTTCCGTTTTTATCAAGATATTTGGTTAGTCCGGCTAATAAAGCGATATTCTCGTTTTCCGCCATTAAGCCGAAAGTGTTGTCCAGCAATGTTATGACTCCAAATAGTCCCTGAGGCATGTTTTTAGTGAAATCGCCGCATATAAAATTTACTTGCAGATTTCTTAGCATAGCATGTTTTTTAGCGTATTTAAGAGCTGTCGAACTTATGTCTATTCCTGAAGCATGAAATCCTTTTTCCGTTAAGCCGCAGGCATGCCATCCTATGCCGCATCCTAAATCTAACGAAGTTTTTTCGGAATCGCAAGTCTGAGAAGCTATGAAATAGCTTTCTTTTATCATTTTATCTTGGCGTTTGAGCCTTTCGCTTATATAGAGTTTTTCCAAGGCTGAATTTTTTCCCCAGCCTGTTTCGTCATGTTGAGGAGTCGTCATATTTGTGTCCTTCCCTAAAAAGTTTTATCTTTTTAAAACGCCTGTAGGCAGTCGCGCCGTTTTTATATTGATTGCGAGAGGGAATAAGCGTTTATAAAATTAGTATTTTATCAGTTTTTAGCGTTTAGAGATTTTTGAATAGTTTTTATAAGAATCAGAGCGTTTGATTATGAACTTATTTAAATTTTAACTAAATTTCTCTAATTCATTAAAATAAATATCTGTTGTTAAAATTTCATAGGGTATTTTTTTAGAATATATGAAGCTAATAGACCCTAGTTTATCAGATTAAAATTTTTTGTTAACGCTTTATAAAATATCGTTAAATAAATGGACTTCGGCAATATCTATTGCGAAGTCCATTTATTTAACGATAATTTATTATATCGACTTTTTAGGAAAACCAATCCGTCACTGTGTCAAAGGCTTTAGACGCAAGTTCAGTTCCTTTATTGATGACGCTGCCGGCGAATTCTTTTATTTCGTCTTTGTATTTATATACGTATTTCGCTCCTTGAGCGACCGCCGCTACTCCAGTAGCTACGGCGGCTACCGGAGCTCCTATTCCGGTGGCCGCGGAGCCTGCCGCGACATGTAAAGCGACCGAGGATATTATATCGCAAGTTCCTCCTACTATTTTTTCTTTGCCTTTTTCAGCGTTTCCGTCGTCTTTAGCGAGTTCATGAATGCCGGAAGCGATATCCCAAGCTCCTACGGCCACTCCGAATACCGTACCTGCTTTGCTTAATATTGGGGCCGCTTTAGAAGCTACTGACGCTATATTTGCGCTTCCGGACGATTTAAGCAGACCTGCTGCGTTTTTAGCTGCTCCGACGGTTTTCGTCAAAATTTTATTTCCCGACGCCGTCGCTAAGCCGACTACGCTGGTTCCTATGTCGAAAGCTTTACCCAGTTTAGTCGTATCGGTTATTCCTTTATAAAGCTTATAAGCTTTATGTCCCGTTCGAACGGCTCCTGCTACGCCGACTCCGTCATAAGTTCCTTGCCTAAGGGATATGTCTCCCATGCATTATGTCTCCTTTATATACATAGTTTAATTATATATACCGATATTTTATGAATTTGTCTATATTTAGATTAAAAAAAATGAAAATTATATAAATTTTCTTAGCGCTATTATTTTATAAGTTACGTTTTTATGTGCTTTCGACGAGTTGAAGTTTGGAAAAACTTACATATGTTCTTCATTTATCATGTTTTCTTCTTTAAGGTCCTCGCGTTCGTTTGGACTAATATGTTCTTCGGTATACGTTTCCGGATCAGCGTAATTCGTATCGTTTGGAGAATCGGTTTGAACGGACTCTTCGTTCCTGAGGGACTCCGATTGACGAGGAGGTTCGGGATGAGTTTGCGTATTGTCTTTAGGATATATTTGAGCGTTGTTCTCGGTATATTCTTTCGATTCGTTCGTTTCTTCCTCAGAAGTAATGTCTATCGGAGCGTTTTGGTATTCCGTATTTTTAGGAATGGGAATAGCTTTAAATATATGCTCCGGCTGATTTGGATTTGCCTGTTCGGCATCGTCTGGAAATTCCGGGTTTTTAGTCGTTTGAGTGTCGTTTGAATTTTCGTTTTTAATTAATTCGTCATTGTCGTTATTTTTATCGTTATTTTCGTTATCGACGTTATTTTGATTTTGCCGCGCGTTTATGGGATAATTGTTTTCGGCCGGGTTATATTTTATTACTCCGGGATATTCCTTATAACGCTCTGTACTAACGGGAAATAAATCGCTGCGGGAAGTTTTCCATTCCGGCCATTTATTTCCTATAATAATAGTGAAATCTTCTCCCGATTGACTTATTTCTTGAGGAGCTATACGGACATATCCCAGGGCTTCGGATAATTCTTTTAGGCTGTAAGCTTCCGGATTATGCGGTATTATTACGGATTCTTCATAATCGTATCTATCTGCGTCTCCTATGCGGGATATTCCGTAATTTTTATCTTCGAGATAATCGGCAAGTTCAGACGCTAGTCCTTCGGTATAACTTCCGTTAAGAATAGCTATTTTGCCTTTGTTAAGATTAGGTTCGTCGTTCCTTAGGAGAAGTTTTTTTATGAGTTTTATCTTTTCCGTTTCGTTGGGTATTATAATAGCTTGTCCGTCTTCTGACATAGCGTCGTACCCAGTTATTGTTCCGGTTTTCATATTGTGTCTGTCAAAATCTTTGTAGAAACGACATATATCGATCATTTCCGCGACCGTTAAATCCGTATCTATATTTTCATGAGCTATTTTAATAAATTTATCTATTTTGAGTATATTATTAGGCTTTTTCAGTTCGCTTATAAGGGAGTTGATAACTTGTTGCTGCCTCTTCATTCTGCCCCAGTCGCCTTCTTCGTCATGTCTGAATCTGGCAAAGCCTACCGTTTCCTGCCCGGTTAATATTTGAGGCCCTTGTTTTAAGTGTATATGAAGATTGCCCCAATTATCGTCGTAGTCCATATCTTTGGGAACGTCGATATTAAGCCCTCCTAACGCGTCGACTATTTCTACTCCGGCTTTTATTCTGATGATAATATAGTGGTCGAGAGATATTCCCAAAAAATTAGAAACGGTTTTTTGCGCGAGCTTTAGCCCTCCGATAGCGTAAGCCGAGTTAATCTTTCCATATCCGTAGTCCGGAATGTCAACCCAAGTGTCGCGCGGAATTGACAGCATATTCAGATATTTAGCTTCGCTGTCTATTGAAATTATAAACATTGTGTCTGTTCTTGCGCTTTTAGTATACATAATTCCTTCGGTAGTGTAATTATGATCGAGTCCTAAACATAAAATATTAATAACTTTTTTGCCTTTAAACGCCGTTTCGCCTGGTTTAATGATAAATTTGAAGCTATCGTAGAAGGAATTGATATTGTTCTGAGGAGTTATGCTGTAGATATATGCTCCCGCCGCTATGAAAACGATGAAACCTAGGGCAATTGATATGACAAGCACTAACAGGAGTCTTTTCCAGCTGAATTTGTTTTGATTTTGTCTGAATTTGACATTATCTGCTTTATTCATAAAATTTCTGCCTTAAAATATTGACTTGATTATATTTTGCCGATATTTAGCTTCGGCTAAATATATAAGTTGCGTGTTTTTTTATTATTTACGGTAAACTGCTTATTTTCTGCATAAATTTGAAAAACTTCTTTTTTAAGAAGCAATTTAGGTGGAAAAAGTCGTTTTTTGTCTTTCTTTAGATTCCTGTGCTTCCGAATCCGTTTTCTCCTCTAGCGGTTTCGGGAAGAACTTCTGTAATTTCCATTTTGACTTGTTCTATTTTAGTAAACGTAAGCTGAGCTATTCTGTCTCCGTTTTTTACGGCGAAGTTTTCTTCTCCTAAATTTATTAAAATTATTTTTATTTCTCCTCTATAATCGCTGTCTATTGTTCCGGGAGAATTGAGAACGGTGACCCCATATTTTGCCGCCAGTCCGCTTCTTGGCCTTACTTGACATTCGTATCCCGAAGGAATCGCTATCGAAATTCCTGTCGGAATTATTTTTATTTCTTGTTTTTTTATTATCTCAATATCGTCTAATAAAGCGCAGACGTCCATTCCGGAGGAGCCTTCAGTTTGATATTGAGGGATAACGGCGTCTTTACGCAGTTTTTTTATGAAAATTTTCATGGTTTTTCCTTTATTGTTTATTTGTCTTGTTTCGTGAGAAATAATAAAATTTCGTCTAAGGTATTTTCGTCCGACATTATTTCAAACGCGTTCAGCTTTGGATAAAAAACGTATTTTACATTAGGATATCTTGCGTCTAATTCCTTTATTACTTTTTCTCCGCGAGTTTTTTTCATAACGAATATTTTTTTTCGGCTTTCTTTTTCAAGGTTTTGATTATTAAAAGAAGCTGTCATGTCTTCCAGCAGACGTTCGGGCCCTACCAAAATTATAGACCTCATAATTCTAAAATCGAATTCGGTGTCTTTAAGAAGCGTTTTGATTGCTTCTTCCGGAGCCATATCGGAGAATTCTATCGTTTTTTTCCCGCTTACCGAAGGCGATATTATTACGTTTTTTTTTGCTTTTTCTCCAAGCTTTTTTATTATTTCGGGAAGGCTTTTATTAGTAAATTTTAAATTTATTTTTTCGCTTTTTTCAAGAGGAAGAAAATTTGACATTTTTCCCAGCGAACTTATGGCTTCGCCTGATCGCTCGACGTTTTGCTTATTATTCGAAGTTAACAGTTCCATGTTCTCTTTAAAGCTGAGCTTTTTAGCCGCGACGTCAAATTGTTTTGGAAACATCGTATGTTTTCTGGGCTTGTTTTTGTTTTTAACGTCTGAAGAAGATTCGACTATAACGGCTATGTCGGTCAGTATACTGTCTCCCGCTTTGTAATCGTTCGATTTTTTTATTAACGGTCTCGTCATTGGAAGACCTTTTATATTGTTTGGATAAATTGTCGCTATGATCGTGTTTGGGCCGTATTGAATTTTACATTCGGGCTCGCTTACGGCAAGGATCGATATTTTTGATATCGGACCTTTAGATACGCTTATTGATTTTACTAACCCCTTGTTTATTTCAGCCGAGTATTCTTTATCTGTGCCCGGAGTTACCGAAAAGACTATGCCGTCTTTTCGGGAGTCTTGAGACAGGGTTATTTTGTCCGAATTAGAAACGATTATTTTTATTTGGGAAGAGGAGGTTTTTATTTCTATTTTAGAAGGTTTTGCCTTGCCGTATTCTGTGTTTTTTTGAAAATTATACTTCGCGGAAGCGGAATTTGCGGACGAAAATACCAAAAACGCTATTGCCGCCGTAATAAAAATTTTTCTGTAAAATTTCATAATGACGCGACTCCTTGTTATTTCATGTCTTTAAGTTTGTCGATGTGTCTTCGGCTGATCTGTCTGATATATTATTATAATGGAATTTTATCGGATTGAATTATAACAGTTAACGGTTTCATAAATTTCATTTAAACGGGTATTTAAATTTAACGCGAAGCGCGATAAACGTCAAGTTTTAGCCCGAAGATGCAGTCTATAATTATCGGGGACTAAATATGGCGGAAATTCAGACTTAATTTTGTTATTGATTATATTGGAGCGTAATGGCAATTGAGGCGGCCGCCTTAGTCGGCGCGCTTATCCTTATTTATTTTAACAATATGTCGTATTAGGCGCAAGCATAGAACTTGAGAACTTGTTTGGGAGTTGTCTTTGTTGGAAATCGAATTTTACGCGTTTGAGCTGCGGGCTTTTATGCTCCGCTCTTTGTCAAAAAAGCTTAGGCGCGAAAAGGTAAAAGCTTTTATATTGTTGTACTTATAATATTAAAGCTAAAAAGCGAAAGGGGTTATTCGTATGTTCAGAAATAGTATTATGGGCGTTATTTTAGCCGGAGGCGCCGGTAAAAGATTGAAATATCTGACGAGCGACGTTAGAGCGCAAAGCGCTGTTCCTTTCGGAGGCAAATATCGGATAATCGACTTTGTATTATCTAGTTTTTTTAATTCATGCATTAAAAAATTATACGTTTTAATACAGTATAAGTCCATATCTCTTTCAGAACATATACAGGCTAATTGGGCTCCAAGGTTCGGCTCTAAAGACGAGTTTATAAGAGTTGCCGGTCCCGTTCCTCCTAACTGGCAGAAAGGCTCCGCAGACAGCGTGAATCAGATTTTGAGCAGAATTAAAATAGAAAATCCGGATCATGTGGCGGTTTTCGGAGGAGATCAAATCTGTAGTTTCGACATCAGAGAGACGCTCAAGTTTCATGAGTCGGAAAAAGCCGATCTTACCATATGTTCTATGAAGTATCCTTTGAAAAAAGCGGCCGGTAAATTTGGTATTTTGGAAGTAGCGGACGACGGTTCTTTGCTTTCGTTTTGTGAAAAAGCTGAACATCCGATTCCTCTAAAGCAAGACAGAAAATACACTTTAATTTCTCTAGGCAATTATATATTTTCTAAGAACGCTTTGATAGAAGCCGTTGAATACGACTCTTCCAGACCTGACGGCGAGTCTTCGCATGATTTTGGAAAAGACGTTATCCCAATGATGATAAAATCAGGAAGATATAAAATTTGCGTTTATGATATTTCTATGTCGGAACATTCGTTCTGGCATTCTATAGGAAGTATCGACGAATATTTCGACGTTTCTATGCTTTTTCTCGATTACGCTAAAACGTCTTCTTTGTATGATCCCTCATGGCCAATATACTCCGTGAACGCCGATAATCTTCCGCCGGTCAGAATAGACGAATACGGCGACGGGGAATTTCCGGAAATAAAAAAGAGTATAGTAAGCGACGGATGCGTTATCCGCGGAAGCAAAATTGAGAAATCTATTTTATCTCCGGGGGTCTTTATTAACGAAAATTCTAAAATTAAACGCTCCGTACTTTTAAACGACGTTAAGGTGGGAAAAAATTGCGTTCTGGAAAATGTGATTGCCGATAAGAGATCAGTGATTCCTTCCGGCGTAGTCATAAAAAACGGCGTTTTATCTAAAAATAAAGCTTTAAATCAAGAAGAGGAAACGCTTTTTGAAGTTTTAAAATCGAAACTTTATTTTACCGATTCAAAAATAGCTCTTATACCGTGCTATCATGATTACAGCGATAAATTATAGGAGGTTTTTATGAAGAAAATCCTCGGTATTATAATGGCGGGCGGCGAAGGCAGAAGACTTAAGTCTCTTACGAGCGATATAAGAGCGAAGCCCGCGGTGCCTTTCGGCGGAAAATACCGCATAATAGATTTTGTACTGTCAAATTTCTTTAATTCCGGCGTTAAACAAATATGCGTTTTGACTCAGCATAAATCTTTTTCGCTTGTAGAACATGTAGAAAGCGCGTGGGGGAGACGTTTCGGAACGCGCGGCGAATTTATTCGCTGTCTTGGACCTAACCCTCCGACATGGTATAGAGGCACAGCCGATTGCGTTTATCAGAATATAATGCAGATATATATGACTTCTCCGGATTATGTCGCGGTATTTGGGGGAGATCATATATACAAAATGGATATAGGGCAGATGGCCGTTTTTCACGAGGAAAAAGACGCTGATTTGACGGTATGCGCTATAAGATATCCTATTGAAAAGGCTTGCTCCTTTGGAGTTATACAGGTAGACGAGAATTTTAGAATGATCAATTTTGAAGAGAAGCCTGTAAATCCAAAGCCTATTCCCGGAGATCCGAATCATGCGTTAGTGTCGATGGGCAATTATATTTTTAAGAAAAACGCCTTGATAGAAGCGTTAAATTATGACGCTGCTCTGAGCGACGAAGAGACAAGTCATGATTTCGGAAAAGATATTATTCCGCGTCTGTGCGATAAATCGAACGTTTACGTTTATGACTTTATGTCAAATAGATGGTCGAAAAATGAAATTAAACCTTCTGAGATAGGATATTGGAGAGACGTCGGAACGGTCGATAGCTATTTTGAATCTAATATGGACTTAATCGGCGTTAAGCCGGTATTTAATCTGTACGATAAAAGCTGGCCTGTTTATGGAGTGATGACCGACAGCATGCCTCCCGCGAAATTTGTGTTTTCAGGAGGAGACAGGAACGGCCAGTCAGTTAACTCCATCGTTAGCGACGGTTGTATTATTTCGGGGGGATGGGTTGAAAATTCCGTTCTGTCTCCTGAAGTTAGAGTAAATAGTTATTCTCATATCGCAAATTCAATTCTTTTCGATAACGTCGACGTAGCGAGACATGCGGTTCTTCATAAAGTTATCGTGGATAAGAACGTTAAAATTCCGGCCGGAACCGTATTAACGCCTGAGAAAACTTGGATACCGGATACTCCTCCGATAGACTATGATATTAAGGACATTGAAAAGTATAATTTTGAACATACGAAAAAAGTGAAAATTTTTAAGAGAATTTTGGAACTGGGACATAAAACTGCCGCCGGAGTTACGGTTATTCCGCGATATTACGAATATGAAGATTGCTGATATTAATTCTTCGGCGTCATAACAAGGCTTAGATTTTAAGGAATATGAATTTCTGCGCGGCATAGCGGCGGCGCGAAGCATGCGATAAGATAACGAAAGGGGGAATTTTTTGTGAATAACGATTTATTTAAAATATTGAGGAATTTCTTCTTCTCTAATATTGACGAAGAAGCCGTTCAATTGGAAGTTCGACGTTTAAGAGACGAGTATCCTGATTTGTCGTCTTATGAAATATGCGATATTTTGATACGTAAAACGGCTTTAACGTCCAGCGCGGCCGGAAGCGTTACCGGAGTTTTGCCTTGGCCTCTTCCTCTTTTATTTGCCGCTCCTGATTTTTTCTTTACGTTTGCCGCCCAGGCTAAGATGATTTTAAAAATAGCCGTTTTAGCCGGAAAAGATATTAGCGACGATTTAAGATTTGACGAAATCATAGGTTGTATCGGCGTTTCCGCCGGAGCCGTAGCTGGAACAATAGGAATAAGAAAAATAGTAGAATCCGGCGTCTCGCCGTTTTTGTTGTCTTTTATATTGAAAAGTTTTATGAAAACTTTTTCTTCAAAGCTTATTCCTATGCTTGGAGCCCTTTCTGGAGGAATAATGAATTTTTCGGCTACTTTAGCCGTTGGATGCGCCGCTAGAAATTTTTATTTTCCCGATAGCGCCGAGATTATCGGAACTAAAGATTTTTCTGATTCAGAAGCCGGCGGCAATGACGATGATAACGAGGAAGAAGAAGAACTTCCTGAAACGGAACTAGAGTTTGAGAACGACGACGAAGAAGAAGACGAGGAAGACGAAGAAGAAGACGAAGAAGAAGACGACGAAGACGAAGAAGAAGACGAAGAAGAAGACGACGAAGACGAAGAAGAAGACGAGGAAGACGAAGACGAAGACGACGAAGACGAAGAAGAAGAAGAAGACGGTAAAAAAAGCATGGAAGACAAAACTGAAAAACGTTCTGAGCCTGCGGATAGAACTCGGAATAGGAAAAAATAAAACAGACTTCGGAGATTACGGTTATTAACAATGTTAGTTTGATTCGTTTTTAGATTAAATATTTCGAGGCTTCAGTTAGTTTAGACTTTTAGCGGACTGAACCTGAAGTCTTTTTTTTTGCGCAAATTCAGAAAAGAGAGTTTTTCAGGTAATTTGAGGGAATTTTGTCCGGATTTTAAATGAAATTTATTTTGCGGTTTGATTTGTTTAAAATTGTTAATTTTTTCTAAAAGGCTATGGTTACAATGAATAAAAGCGATTACGCGCCTTTGTTGAGGGCTTTAAAGTATTTGAAAAAATATTGGGGATATATAGCTTTCGGTTTTGTATGCACCGCCCTTGTAAACGGTTTCACCTTGTTGCAGCCGCTTCTTATAAAAAAGATTATGGACGACGTTATCTTTGCCGGAAAATCGGCGGTAGAGCAGGGGAAGGCTCTGGAAGCTCTTCAGTTAGTTTTGGTTTTCTTTTTTTTACTTCTGATTGGAAAAGGCCTTTTTTATTTTCTCCAGGGGTATCTTTTGCCATGCGGCGTTAACCAGGCTGTTAAAGATCTTAGGAACGACGTTTTTAAACATGTTCAAAAACTCCCTCTAAAAACTTTCGATAAATTTAGAACCGGAGATATTATGACCAGGATTACGAACGACGCCGATAAATTAGGAGACGTTTTTGGTCTTGGAATTATCAATTTTTTAAACGATATAATTATTTTAATTTTCTCCATTTGTCTCATGTTCGTACGTAATTGGCAGATGAGTTGCGTCGTAATATTGATAAGCCCGATAGTTGCGGTCGCTATCGGGAAGTTTTCAGAGTATGTAAAAAGAGCGGTTGACGATAACCAGAAACAGATGTCCATAATTTACAATACAATTGAGGAATCCGTATCGGGAATAAGAACCGTGAAGAGCTTTGCCATGGAGGATAAGGAAGTAAGCCGTTTTATAAAAGAAAATTTGACGTTATATAAACATATTATGAACGTTATAAAGTTTAAAGTGGTGCAAATTCCTATCGTTGAGATTATAGCCGGAGCAGGCATAGCTTGCGCGATAGGTTACGGAGGGCTGCAGATTATAGCCGGACCGGACGGAGCGGCTCCTTTTGGACTTAACTGGATAAAAGGTTATACCGTAGGCGATATTTTTGAGGTCTGGGGTTATATGATTATGGCTACGAATCCTTTGAATAGGATATCTCAAAGCATAGCCTCCATTACCGGGTCGGCGGTTTCGGCAAAAAGGTTATTTGAAATTTTAGATTCTCCTCTCGAAGAGTCTGAAGAAAAAAAAGATATGCCTCCCATACAAGGCGATATTAAATTTGAAAACGTTTCTTTTAGATACGTAGAGGAAACTCCGGTTTTAAATTCTCTCACTTTTGAGATTGAAAAGGGTAAAACTATAGCTTTCGTCGGACACAGCGGCAGCGGAAAAACGACTACTTCGGCTCTTCTTGCGCGTTTATACGAGCCTGACGGAGGTAAAATTTTAATTGACGGCGTTGATATTTCTCAGACAAATCTGCATTCTTACAGAAGTCAAATATCCGTAGTGCCCCAAGATACTTTGCTTTTTACCGGAACCATAAGAGATAATATTGCCTACGCTTGCGAAGACGCTTCTTTTGACGACGTAGTAGAAGCGGCTAAAGCCGCGAACGCTCATGAATTTATTATGAGTATGCCTGACGGATATGATACTAAGGTATTAGAAAGAGGATCTTCTCTTTCAGGAGGTCAGAGGCAGAGAATAGCTATCGCGCGGGCTCTTTTGAGAAATTCGAAAATATTGATTTTGGACGAGGCTACTTCTTCCGTAGACGCTATAAGCGAAAAGCTTATTCAGGAAAGCCTTGAGCGATTGTTTAAGGATAGAACGACTATTATAATAGCCCATAGAGTTTCCACTATTCAAAAGGCGGATATGATCTATGTTTTTGACAAAGGCAGAATCGCCGAGAGAGGAACTCATCATCAGCTTATGGGGTCAGGCGGTCTTTACGAATTGCTTTATAAATCTTACTTTAAACAAGAAGACGATAATTGAGAAATATTTTTAGTTTTGGTCTTTTTTAATCGGATAAAATGTTTATTAATAAAACAGGAAGGGGTATCGTTTTTATGATTAATCCTCTCGTTTCGGTCGTTATGCCGGTTTATAATTCCGGAGCCTATCTTGAAGAATGTCTTGATTCGGTTTTAAATCAAACGTTGCGGGAGTTTGAGGTTTTATGCGTCGACGATGGAAGCGAAGATAATTCTTATGATATTTTGAAACGATATGCCGATAAGGATAAACGAATTAAGATTTTTAGGCAGGAAAATTTGGGAGCCGCTTTAGCTAGAAAGAACGCTCTTTCGAATGCTTGCGGAAAGTTCGCTTTTTTTCTTGATTCGGACGATAAGATTGAGCGCGTAGCATTTGAAAAGCTTTGTCAAAATATAGATTCAAATAAGTCGGATATAGTTTGTTTTAAATATTGGGAATACGACGGAGAGAATAAGATTCCGTTTTACGACTCGGATTTATCCAGATTTATGAGGAAAGGATCGGATCCCAAGAATTCTGTCGTGAGTCTTAAAGCCGCTTTCGCGGCGCTTTTGGACAACACTAATTCCAAGATGTTTTCGTTATTATGGTTTAACAAGTATGACGATTGGTTTTTCCCGGAGAAGAAAGATACTCTGATAGAGGATCTTCCTCTTAACTGTCAGTTGTTCCTACGGGCTTCTTCCATATCGTTCTGCGATGAATTTTTATATTATTATAGGAACTACAGACAGGGTAGAAGAGGCTCCGTGTTAGACGTTATAAGAAATTCAGAGTACATTTTCGGGATTTTTAATTCTGTCAATTACGTAGAGACGTTTATGAAGAAGTTTTCCGTTTTCGACGAGTTGTTTTTTGATTTCGCTCTTTTTAAAATATCGCATCTTAAAGGATGGTACGAAGTTTGTCCGTATAATCTTAAAAATATGTTTTTTGACAAATTGAAAGAAGCCTTTTTGCGAACTGAGTTAACGACGGATTGTTTAAAAAAAGTAAGATATGACAATTACGTTTTTTATTTGAATGTTTTGAAATCTAAATCTTACGAAGAATTGGAAATAAATAGAAAGAGTTTTAAGTTTTATTTTGAAAAAGTTTTTTATAAATTTATGCAGAGCGTTAAATAATCGGCGACAAATTCAAAAATCTGTCGCCGATATCTTTGTTTGCCTATTATGATTCTTGATTAAAATGAAGATCGAACGCTTTAAATTCTATGTCTCCTGCGTTCATTTTGAAAGTCCCGTTTTTATAAAGTATCGGAGATCTTTCCAAACTTGGTCCGGCGTATGTTTCGCAGGCGTTTATTTTAATATTTGAGCCAGTGAAATCGAGCAGAGCCACGGCTACCCAATATGAATTTTTATTCGTATTTTCCAGAATTATCGACGCCGTTATATCGTCGTTTCTTATTGTCACCTTAGGTTTATATGTGCTGAAATTGCCTTTGCCGTTTTCAGCGGCGCTGTATATTGCGAGCAGAACGTACTCAAGATCAGGATTGTCGTTTATCAGTAGAGTTTCGGTTCCGGCGACTTCGCTGTCTCCTTGCAGACTTATGTATGGCGGTTTTGAGAAGGAGCCTTGATTTTTATAATATATTTTACCGCATTTTTCCATTTGTTTGGTTATATAAAAACAATAGAAGTCGAGATCCCCCGAGTGATCTTCTTCTCTTCCTTCCCAAGTAAGCGTAGCCATGATAGGTTGATTTTTTTCTATCCAATGGCTGCTTCCGCGCCTGAGCTCTATCACTTGATTGTTTCCCATTTAATTTCCGCCTTTCTAAATAATATAGTTTCCTTCTATGCAAACGTTTTCGGGAAGCCGCTTTTGAATTCCCTGCGTGTTTGTTATGGCGACGTCTCCTTTTAAGATAATATTTGCCGGAACGATTACGTCTCCTGTGATTTTTAGAGAAAAACATTTTTTTAAAGACGGTATGCCTTCAGGAAATCTTGCCTGAAGATGGTCGATGCGTTTGTAATATTTTTGATCGAGATCTATAAACGGGAGTTTTTCTCTCTTAATCGTTTTTTCTATCGTGTGCGATTTTGTTAGTCTGTAAAGATCCGAACGTAACAGGACGAGATCATTAGTAGTTTTCACCGGTCTAAATCTGCTTCTTGGAACTACTACGGCTTGCGCTCCTGAAAAGATGGATATTGCGCATCCCATAGCCGTCTCAAGTTGATATACGGGCGTGGACGCGGGCTCTCTCGGATCTACAGTTTTTTTATTTACGATTAGAGGCAGTCCCAGAATATTGTTATGCGCTTCCATTTCTTTTTTGAGATCTTTTAACGATATCCAGATACTATTCGTGTTAAAAAAACAGTACTTTTTGATATTTTGAAACGAATCGATATCCTTTTCAGGACACTGAGCCAGTTCTCTCAAGAGTATTTGTCCGTTTCGGTTCTTAGCTATATGGCCGCCTTTTCTATCTTCCTGAGCTCTTTCCGACACTTCCATTACGAACGGTATTTTTTTTGTATCCATATACGCCGGTATGGCCGGTTCCATAACCGCTCCTAAATTATCCGCGTTCGATATAAACGCATAGTCGACGCCTAAATTCAGCAATTTGTCAAGTATTCCCGTAGTTATAAACGCCGTATATATATCGCCATGACCGGGAGGGCACCATTCTAAGACGGGATTATTAGGCCATTTTACAGGCGTTAAATCAAGCCGGTTTACTTTAGGAATCTTATGCTGAATAAAATGTCTTATTATGTCGTGTTGTTCAGGCATTAGCGAGTCTAACTTTTTTTTAGAATCTTTATAAGTCGCGAAGCTGTCCATTAAAATGAGTTTCTGCGAGTTCTGCATAGCTTGATTTGCGATGATGTCTAAAAAAGAAACTCCGTCTTTTGCATGGATCAGAGATTTGGCCTTTTCCATGCCCATACTTGTTCCAAGTCCGCCGTTTAATTTAATTATGACGGTTTTCTGAATATAAGAGTTGAGGTTTGAAGTGAATTTATTTTTTATGGCTTCCAACTCCGGAAGTTCGATAAGAGGGGTTATATCTTTGTCTCGTATGAGAAAATTTTTCCCGCTAACAAGGTAATCGTAATGCCTTCTAAAAATTTCTATTGCAAGCGGAGGCATATTTTCTTGTTCCATCAATTTTTTAAATAAATTAAAATTGTTTTCCATTTTTACCCCAAACAGTTTTTAAGAGACTATCTATAACCCGACTGGAAGCAACTTATTATATTTCTTACTTTTTGTTGACGCTTAAAATGTTATGGTTTTTATGTAATTTTTTCGGTTTTCTCTTTTTTTCTCCTCCATGGAGAGTCCCCTGAGTCTGTTAAAAGGTTTTTTTTTTATCTGTCGAATTTTTCTCCATATTATTTAAGTATATAGGCTGTTTTTTCGATGAATTATGAATCTGTGTCGCTTTTTCTTACGGTTGTTCTTCCCATCGCGGCTTGCTGTTTTTCT